>JANODS010001364.1:0-15462 GCA_031412835.1 Acidobacteriota bacterium
GTGGCGAAGTTGCCGGAAGGTACCGAGATGGTGATGCCGGGTGATAATGTCTCGCTTTCAATCGAGCTGATCACGCCCGTCGCCATGGACAAGGGCCTTCGGTTTGCAATCCGCGAGGGTGGCCGCACCGTGGGTGCCGGCACCGTTACCGAAATCGGCATCTAATCAGATCGGGGTTCTGGCCGTAAGGCAGAACCCCATCCTCTCCGAAGTAACCCGTAAATCACATGTCTCTAAGAGAAAGCATTCGCATCCGACTCAAGGCTTACGACCACCGTATCCTTGATCAATCAACGCAAGAGATCGTCGAAACGGCGAAGCGTAGCGGCGCGCAAGTCGCCGGCCCGATTCCGCTTCCCACCATTCGCAATCGGTACACCGTCAACCGGTCGCCCCACGTTGATAAGAAGTCGAGGGAACAGTTCGAAATTCGCACGCATAAGCGGCTATTGGACATTCTGGCTCCGACCCAGGAAACCGTGGACGCCCTTATGAAGCTCGATTTGCCGGCTGGCGTCGACGTCGAAATCAAAGCGTTCGGAAAGAAGTAAGATCCGCCGACAGGTTGAGGTAGCGGTTCACCCGAACCGAACGGCTCCCTGGTAAGGCAAACGAAAGAGATTGAACCTGCGGTAACAGCGCAAGACCTCACGGTCCGGGCGGTTACCCAAGCCGAAGGAAATATATGAGCCCTGGAATTCTAGGCAAAAAAATCGGAATGACACAGGTCTTCCGCCCCGATGGGCAGGTAGTCCCTGTGACCTTGGTCAAGGCCGGCCCTTGCGTCGTAGTACAGCGCAAGACCTCCGCGACGGATGGATACGATGCTGTACAACTCGGCTTCATGGAGTATGTGAAGGCAGCGCGGATCAATAAGCCTGAGACCGGCCACTTGAAAAAGGCCGGTGCCGAGGGTGTCCGTCACCTGAAAGAACTTCGGTTGGGATCGGGCTCTAGCGATCTGAAAGCGGGCGACCGTGTTCTGGCTAGCGACTTTAAGCCCACCGAAAAGATCGACGTCATCGGGATCAGCAAGGGTCGAGGTTTTGCCTCAGTCATCAAACGCCACAACTTCCGCGGCGGCCCTGGTGGCCACGGCTCGATGTTCCATCGCGCGCCTGGCTCCATCGGCGGATCCAGCTTCCCGAGCCGTGTCTTCCCGGGAACCCGCATGGGGGGCCACATGGGAACTGATCAGGTAACCGTCCGGAATCTGGAAATTGTCGAGATTGATGCCGAAGAGAATGTCATCGCGATCAAAGGCGCAGTTCCCGGGCCAAACGGCAGCTACGTGCTCTTGCGTCGCTCCAAAAAGGGGCAAGGCCGTTAGGCCGGATTGAACATGCCGAAAGTAAACGTACTGGATCTCAATAATAAAATCGTCGGCGAAATCGAACTCTCTGACTCCGTGTTCGCGGCCGACGTCAACGAAGCGCTGCTGTACGAAGCCGTCCGCAACTATCTGGCCAATCAACGCCGAGGCACGGCCTCGACCAAGACTCGGCACGAGGTTGCTGGTTCGGGTAAGAAATTGTGGAAGCAGAAGGGAACGGGCCGCGCTCGTATGGGCTCCATCCGGTCGCCTTTGTGGCGCCACGGCGGCACCACCCACGGTCCGCAGCCCCGCGACTACTCCTACAAACTGCCCGCGAAGATGCTGAAAGGAGCCATGCGCTCCGCTCTCAGCGCGAAACTTCGGGACGGCGAACTGCAAGTTGTCAGCGAATTTGCGCTGGCTGACCACAAGACCAAGACAATGGAAAGCGTGTTGGGGAAGTTCTCCTCGCCGAAGACGATTCTCTTGATCGACAACGTCGAAAACCGGAATCTCAAGCTCGGTTCTCGGAATATCCCTGGCGTCACCCTGCTCGAAAGCAAAGATGTGAATCCTTACCACCTCCTCGGAGCTCGGAAGGTTCTCATCTCCGAAGTGGCTGCCAAGCGCCTCTCGGAGGGTCTCGCCAAATGAATCTCTATCAAGTAGTCCGTCGCCCCATCGTCACTGAAAAGGGCTTGACCAAGAAAGAAGACGAAAACACCTTGACGTTTGAAGTACACCCGGACGCCAACAAGGTCCAGGTTCGCCAGGCGATCGAAAAGCTCTTCAAAGTCAAAGTCGCCGATATCCGGTCGATGAACATCGAAGGCAAACTGCGCCGCCGGGGCAAGTTCGCGGGTTACCGTTCGGACTGGAAGAAAGTATACGTGAAGCTTAGAGCCGGCGAAAAAATGCCGGAGTACGCGGAGATCTAAACCATGCCGATGAAAACATTCCGTCCGTTTACGCCTAGTCGCCGTTTCATGACGGTGGTGACGCGTGAAGAGATCACCAAGCAAACTCCGGAAAAGTCGCTCACCGCTATCCACCAGAAGACCGGCGGTCGTAACAACACTGGCCGAGTTACCTCCCGCTTCATCGGTGGCGGCCATAAGCAGAGCTACCGTCTCATCGATTTCAAGCGCGATAAAGCGGGCATCCCCGCAAAGGTCGCCGCCATTGAGTACGATCCGAATCGCTCCGCTCGTATCGCTTTGCTGAACTACGCGGACGGCGAAAAGCGTTATATCATCGCTCCACTCGGCCTGGAAGTCGGAAAGACGGTCATGAGCGGCCCGGACGCGGACATCTTGATCGGCAACTCCTTGCCGTTGAAGAACATCCCCGCCGGTACGTTCGTTCACAATATCGAACTGAAGCCGGGCAAGGGCGGCCAAATGGCGCGCTCCGCGGGCACACTGGCTCAATTGGTGTCGAAAGAGGGCGGTATCGCTCTTTTGAAACTGCCATCGGGCGAAGTTCGCAAGGTTCAACTGGAATGTGCGGCTACGATCGGTCAGGTTGGTAACACCGACCATGAAAACGAGTCGCTCGGTAAAGCCGGTAGAACGCGGTGGTTGGGCAAAACGCCTCACAACCGTGGCGTTGTGATGAACCCGGTCGATCACCCCCACGGTGGTGGTGAAGGTCGCACCTCGGGCGGACGTCATCCGGTTAGCCCCTGGGGCCAGCCAACGCGTGGATTCAAAACGCGGAACAACAAGCGGACCGATCAATTCATCGTCACCCGCAAGAGCAAGAAGCGCTAGGAAAGGAAACCAGACATGGGTCGTTCACTTAAAAAAGGGCCGTTTATCGACGACCACCTCCTCGCGAAGGTGGATGCGATGAACGCCAAGAACGAGAAGAAGGTCATCAAGACCTGGTCGCGCCGGTCCACCATTCTGCCCCTTTTCATCGGGCACACGCTAGCCGTGCACAATGGTCGGAAGTTCATTCCGGTGTATGTGACCGAAAATATGGTGGGCCACAAGCTCGGCGAGTTCTCGCCGACGCGGACCTTTAAGGGCCACCAAGCCAAGACGAATGAAAAGTCGAGCCGGTAGGGAGAATCGATATGGAAGCAAGAGCAGAAGCCCGATACATTCACGTCTCCCCGCAGAAAGCCCGGTTGGTTATCGATCTCATCCGCGGTGTGAAAGCCGGCGACGCCATCAACATTCTTCGGACCACCAACAAGCGCGTTGCCCCGACCATCGAGAAGGTCCTCCGCAGCGCGATCGCCAATGCCGAAAACAAGACCGAGTCGGTCGACGTGGATAAACTTTACGTCAGTGAAGCCTACGTCAACGAAGGCCCGCGCATGAAGCGGATTCGTCCTGCCCCGATGGGCCGGGCCTATCGCTACCAGCGGCGGATTTCCCACATTGTCGTTACGGTTGCTGAAAAGCAATAGACGCCAATGCCAACCACACAATTAGAGCCAAACGAGAAATCGAGTTAGCATGGGTCAGAAAACACATCCATACGGATTCCGGCTAGGGGTCACCAAAACGTGGCGGTCGCGCTGGTTCGCCAAGCAGGACTACGCCAAGTTACTGCACGAAGACCTCAACCTCAGAGAATCCCTCACCAATCGCCTCAAAGCGGCTGGAATCAGTTCGATTGAAGTTGACCGCCCCGGCAACAAGTTGCGGATTACGATCCGGACTTCCCGCCCGGGCATCATCATCGGACGGAAGGGCGCGGAGATTGAGAAACTGAAATCGGATTTGGCCCAAAAGACCAACCGGGAAGTCTTCATCGACATCCAGGAAGTCTCGAAGCCGGATCACGATGCCCAGCTTGTCTCCGAGTCGATTGCGATGCAGCTCGAAAAGCGTGTCGCTTTCCGGCGGGCCATGCGAAAGGCTGTGGACAACGCAAAGAGACTAGGCTGCAAGGGAATCAAAGTTCGGGTTTCCGGTCGCTTGAACGGTGCGGAAATCGCCCGGAGCGAATGGTATCTCGACGGGCAGCTCCCGCTGCATACTCTCCGCGCCGACATCGACTACGGCTTTAGTGAAGCCTTCACAACCTATGGTGTGATTGGCGTCAAAGTGTGGATCTACAAGGGCGAAATTCTTGGGGACTTCCGCAAGGGAACCGAGCCTGAGCCGCGTCGCGCTCCCCGGCGGGAACGTAATGATCGAAACGACCGTCCTGACCGCGGCGGCGACCGTGGCGGCGAGCGGGGCAATCGGAGTGCCGATGGCCGCGCCCCTCAGGGCGCGCCGGCGGGTCCTCCGGTCCAATCCGCTCCTGCCGCCACCGAGTCGACTGCCCGCCCCATCGCTCCGCCCTTGGCTCCTGTGCAACCCGCGTGGAAAGCCGAGCCGACAGCCGATGCGCCGGTCGACGTTGTCGACGGTCAGTAGCTTATTAGAATTTAGAATTAATTTCGATACGGAGAATTATCGCCATGCTGATGCCCAAAAAAGTCAAGTTCAGGAAGCAACAGCGCGGCCGCATTACAGGTAAAGCCTGGCGCGGCAGCACTTTGGCTTTCGGTGACTACGGCTTGAAGGCCATGGAGTGCGGCTTGATCACGGACCGGCAAATAGAAGCGGCCCGTATCGCGATGACGCGATACATCAAGCGCGGTGGCAAAGTCTGGATCCGGATTTTCCCGGACAAACCGATTACCAAGAAACCCGCCGAAGTCCGCATGGGCTCGGGCAAGGGTCCGCTGGACCACTGGGCTTGTGTGATTCGCCCAGGCAAAATTTTATTTGAAATGGAAGGCGTGGCGCTCGATGTGGCGACGGAAGCGATGCGGCTCGCCGCCCAGAAGCTCCCGATGCTGACAAAAGTCGTCAGCCGCGATCAGCAAGCCTAAGCGCTAGCGCAACAAGAGAAACGAAGCAGGAATAACGATATGAAAGCCGAGAAAATCCGGGGGCTCGAAGCAACCGAGCTTGAAAAGCAGGCCAAGGCGAACGAAGAGCAGATGTTTCAATTGCGCTTCCGGATGTCCATGGGCCAAGCGGATGGTTTGAAGAAATACCGCGAACTCAGGAAGGACCGGGCACGGATTCTAACGATCCTGCGCGAGAGGCAAGGAAAGTAACCATGGCGGCTGAAACAAATCAAATAGCGGTCCCGGAAAAGGCTGGCCAGGCGAAAGTCGGCGAAGTCGTCTCGACCAAAATGACCAAGACCATTGTGGTCGAGGTCACCCGACGGGTAAAGCACCCGCTCTACAAGCGCGTAATCACGAAGCGGCGGAAGTTTTACGCCCACGATGAAAACGAAACCGCACGCACCGGCGACGTCGTTCGGATTACCGAACACCGGCCGCTGAGCCATCTGAAGCGTTGGGCTTTGGCGGAGATCATCCGTAAAGCCGTCATCGTCGAGGACGCTATTGTGGCCCCTGTCGCGCAACCCAAGAAGAAGAAAACTGCCAAGAAGTCTGGCAAGTAGTCGACCGAACACACATAAGGAGGCTGGAAAAACTACATGATCGGAATGAGAACAATCCTCGAGGTCGCTGACAATAGCGGCGCTCGTCGTTTGCAATGTATCCTGCCCCGCGGTGGAGACCTCGGTGCGCATGCTGGATTGGGCGATATCATCACGGCTTCGGTCAAAGAGGCCGCGCCGGATTCAAATATCAAGAAGGGTAAAGTAGTTCGCTGCGTCATTGTGCGGATGCGCAAGGAAGCTCGTCGTAAAGATGGCACCTACATCCGTTTTGACAACAACGCCGCCGTATTGATCAACGACCTGGGCGAGCCAATTGGAACGCGCGTCTTCGGACCCGTTGCTCGGGAACTGCGGGATAAGAAGTATATGAAGATCGTAAGTCTCGCTCCGGAGGTCCTCTAATGGCAACCCCCAATGAGCCGATGAAAATCAAGCTCCGGAAGAACGACCTCGTTAAGGTCATCGCCGGGAAAGACAAGGGCAAGTCCGGACGTATCCTGGAAATCAATCGGGACACCGGTCGGCTGATCGTCGAAGGCGTGATGTTAGTCAAGCGCCACACGAAAGCCAATCCCTCGAAGCAAATCAAGGGCGGCATCGCGGAGAAGGAAGGCACCATTCACGTCTCGAATCTGATGATTCTGACGAGTGACGGTAAGCCGACCCGGATCGGAATCAAAGTGGAAGGCGAGGGAGCCTCGGCCAAGCGTGTTCGCGTGGCTAAGAAGACGGGCGAAGTCCTCGCGGCGAAGAAGTAAGGAATCAGCATGAAGGCCAGGCTCAGAGAACACTACCTCACGAACGTCGTTCCGGCGCTCACCAAAGAATTTGGTTATACGAATGTTATGGCCGTTCCGAAGATCGAAAAAGTTTCGATCAATGTCGGTCTTGGCGAAGCGACCTCCAACCCGAAGATTATGGATGGCGCCGCAAACGAACTTGGATCTATTGCCGGCCAGAAGCCGGTTGTTACGAGAGCCAAGAAATCAATCGCGGCTTTCAAACTCCGCGAGAACATGCCGATCGGTTGCATGGTCACTCTCCGCGGCGATCGAATGTTCGAGTTTCTGGATCGTCTGATGAATATCTCTCTTCCGCGTGTTCGTGACTTCCGGGGCGTCTCCTCGAAGGCGTTCGACGGGCGGGGCAACTATACGCTCGGGATCAAGGACCAACTCATCTTCCCCGAAATCGATTACAACAAGGTCGACAAGACCCGCGGTATGAACATCAGTATCACGACCACGGCCAAGACGGATGCAGAGGGAGTTTCCCTGCTGAAGTTGATGGGCATGCCTTTCCGGCAGCAGTAACTCAATAAGGACTTTTGATTCATGGCTACAACCGCTAAAATCGCTAAAGACGTAAAGCTAAAGAAGTTAGCTGATGCCAATACCCCGAAGTTCGGCGTCCGGCACCGGAATCGTTGTTTCCGCTGCGGTCGCCCCCGTGGATTTATGCGCAAGTTTGGATTATGCCGTATTTGCTTCCGCCAGCTGGCGCTGTCTGGGCAAATCCCCGGTGTCACAAAATCGAGCTGGTAACCCCAGCTCCCTGTTAAGTATTTCAATATACAAGGAAACCCGAACGGACCATGACCAGCGATCCTATCGCCGATATGCTTACGCGGATCCGCAACGCGATGGCCGCCCGACATCCTAAAGTGGATGTCCCGGGATCGAACCTGAAATTAGAGATTGCCCGTATTCTTCGTGAAGAAGGCTATATCCTCAATTTCAAGCTCGCCGAGGAAGGGGCCAAGAAAGTGATCAAGATCTATTTGAAGTACACCCCCGCGAATGCGCCGGTGATTTCGAAGATCGAACGAGTTTCCAAGCCCGGCTGTCGGGTATACGTCGGCTCGAAGGACGTACCGCGCGTCCTCGGCGGAATGGGAATTAACATCTTAACGACTCCGAAAGGTGTCATGACCGGCCGCACCGCTCGTAAAGAGGGCGTGGGTGGCGAACTGCTCTGCCAAGTTTGGTAGGCCCGCAAACCGATTGAGAGAGAACGAAATATGTCGAGAGTAGGAAAAAAACCGATCCCGCTCCCAGCTGGGGTAACCGTTAACATCGGCTCAGAGCTCGCGGTCCAAGGACCGAAGGGTAAACTGATTGTGCCGATCCCCAGCGGGGTCCGGATCGAACAGAACGCGAACGTGCTGGAAGTGAAGCGAGACAGCGATTCCCAAGCTGCCCTTCATGGACTGACTCGCGCGCTGGCAGCAAACGCCGTTACCGGCGTTTCCACCGGCTTCACTCGAGAGTTGGACATTGTAGGGACCGGCTATCGCTCGGAGCTGAAGGGACGAGTCATTGTCTTTACGCTCGGGTATTCTCATCCGATTGAGTTCCTGCTTCCGGCTGGCGTCGATGCGAAAATCGAAAAGCTGACGCACGTCGTTCTCACGAGCCACGACCGGCAATTAATTGGGCAGGTGGCGGCAAATATGCGTTTCTTGCGCCCACCAGATCCCTACAAGAATAAGGGTGTCCGTTATACGGGCGAAGTACTCCGCAAGAAGGCTGGTAAATCTGGCGCTGGCGGCAAGAAGTAGCAGCGCGAGGAAATAAGAAGCATGATCTCTAAAATCAACAAAGACGCTGTTCGTCGCCGCATTCACACCCGCATTCGGAAACGGGTCGAGGGGAGCCCCACCCGCCCCCGTCTGGCTGTCTTCCGCAGCATTAAACACATTTACGTGCAAATCATTGATGACTTGGCCGGGTCGACGCTCGTTTCGGCCTCCTCCGCCGAGAAGGGTGCCATCGACGGCGGCAATGTCGAGGGTGCCAAGGCTATCGGAAAGCTGGTAGCTGAGCGTGCAAAAGAGAAGGGCGTGACCAAGGTCGTCTTCGACCGCGGCGGCTTCCTCTATCATGGCCGGATCAAAGCGCTAGCCGATGCGGCGCGTGAAGCCGGGTTGGAATTTTAAAGGTCGAGGAGATATAACGCATGCCAGCCACCGTAGTGAAACGCGTCGAAGCAACCGCGAACCTAAAAGAACAAGTAGTCTCGATCAACCGTGTTACCAAAGTCGTCAAGGGCGGTAAGAACTTGAGCTTTTCGGCTCTCGTTGTTGTCGGCGATCCCCAAGCCAAAATTGTTGGATTTGGTACCGGAAAGGCGAAAGAAGTTCCGGCAGCGATCAAGAAAGGGATTGAGGCCGCCAAGAAGAACCTTCGTCGGATCAATGTCCTGGAGACCACGATCGCCCATGCGGCCACGGGTCGTTTTGGAGCTGGACTTGTCCTGATTAAGCCGGCGCCGGAAGGTACCGGGGTCATCGCGGGCAGCGCGGTCCGCGCGGTGATCCAAGCCGTCGGTATCCCCAACGTTTTAACCAAGTGTCTCGGCTCTCGCAATCCCCACAACATGGTCAAAGCGACCATGGCGGCGTTGGTACAATTGCGGGAAAAGAGCGAAGTGGCAGATCTCCGCGGCATTCCGCTGGAGAAGATGTAAGGAATGCCCACCATGACTACTGCTAAAATGATTAAGATCCAACTTTATCGGAGTCCCATCAGCACTCCCTATCCGCACAAAGCCATTGTGCGCTCGTTGGGTTTGAAGAAAATGAACCGAATTGTTGAGAGGCCCGACACTCCATCCTTCCGCGGAATGGTGGCTAAGGTGCCTCACTTGCTCCGTATCGTGGAATAGCAAGTTTCCGTGGAGACCACCTCAAATGAATCTCAGTGATATTAAGCCGCCAGTCGGACAAGTAAAGAAAAAACAGCGCGTTGGCCAAGGTATGGGTACCGGCCGCGGAAAGTTCTCCGGTCGCGGTGCCAAAGGTGCCAAGTCGATCAGTGGCTATTCCCGTATGCGCGGATTTGAAGGTGGCCAGATGCCTCTGCATCGCCGTCTTCCGAAACGCGGCTTCACCAACATCTTCCGGAAAGAGTACGCCATCGTGAATTTGTCGACCCTCGATAAACTCGCGGGCGACACCTTCGGTCCAGAGCAAGTCGTTGCCGTCGGTGTCATCAAGAAGATGCTCGATGGTTTGAAGATTCTGGCCAATGGCGAAATTACCCGCGCGATCCACGTCACGGCCCACATCTTTTCCAAGGCAGCCGAAGAGAAGATCAAGGCGGCTGGCGGAACGGTAACCGTGATCGAAAAGAAGTCTCGCGTCCAACCTAAGGCGTAGCCTATGAAGTTCTTCGAAGCACTGGCGAATGCATTCAAGATTCCGGATCTCCGGAATCGGATTCTCTTTACCCTTGGCATGCTCGCGATTTACCGGCTCGGTGGGCACATCCCCACCCCCGGCATCGATGCCGAGCGTCTGGAAGAGTTCTTCCAACAAAACCAGGGCACTCTTCTGGGATTCATTGACCTGTTCTCCGGCGGCATGTTCCGTCGGCTAACCGTGTTTGCGTTGGGCATCATGCCCTACATCACGGCGTCAATCATTCTCCAGCTGATGACGATCGTGGTACCCACTTTGGAAAAACTTTCGAAAGAGGGCGAGCTTGGCCGCCGAAAGATTACCCAATGGACCCGCTATCTCACGGTGGGTTTGGCTCTGGTTCAGTCGTTTACGATCGCCTCGGCCCTGCAATCCCAAGGGAACTTCGTCGTTAATCCAGGCATCGGCTTCATCCTGATGACGATGATTTCGCTCACCACCGGCACTGCTTTCATTATGTGGCTGGGCGAGCAGATCACCGAGCGCGGAATCGGGAACGGAATGTCCTTAATCATCTTCACCGGTATCGTGGTTGGGCTTCCCCAAGCAATTGGCAATATTTACCAGAAAGCCTTCCAAACTCGCGAATGGAACATTGTTCAGCTCCTGATTATCATTGCGATTATGATCGCGGTAGTCGGTCTGATCGTTCTCGTCGAGCGAGGCGAACGTCGCATCCCGGTTCAATACGCCCGACGCGTAGTCGGTCGGCGGATGATGGGCGGTCAGTCCACCCATCTGCCGCTCAAGGTCAACGCTGGCGGCGTCATCCCCGTAATTTTCGCGAGTTCACTCCTGACGTTTCCCCAAACGCTCACCCAAGTGGCTTGGGTGCGGGACAATTCGTATCTGAGCGCGATGTTGCGGAGCATTCAGCACTCCGAACCGCTCTATATCATTCTCTTTATCGCTTTGATCGTGTTCTTCTGCTTCTTCTACGTTTCGATCATCTTTAATCCGAACGAAGCGGCTGACAACATGAGAAAGTACGGCGGTTTTATTCCCGGGATCCGCCCGGGAAAGAATACCGCTGATTACATGAACAATATTCTGACCAAGATCACCGTCGTCGGTGGCTTGTACCTCGCGGTGCTTTGCCTGCTCCCCGAAATCATGATCTCCGGCATCAAACTCCAGCACCTTCCTTTAATTGGGAACTGGGTGGATGCTTATTTCCCTCGCTTTATTCTGGACGGTCTCAATGTCAACTTCTACTTCGGTGGAACGTCCTTGTTGATCGTAGTTGGTGTGGCTATGGATACGATTAACCAGATCGAAGCCCAACTCATCATGCGGCACTACGAGGGCTTTACCCCTCGCGCCGGTCGGATCCGTGGTCGCCGTTCCTCGTCCTAGTCTTGATCTTTCGCAATTGAATACCGCCGTCGCCGCCAGTTTTCGTGCTCTTAAACCTCTGGCGGTTATGCTCTACGGCGCGCCCGGTTCAGGAAAGGGCACTTTCGGAAAGATCCTCAGCCAAGTTACTCACTGGCCTCATATCTCAACGGGAGACCTACTCCGTAAGCACATTTCCGCCGACACTGAAATTGGCCAAGCATCAGTTGCTCTTCTCGAAGGGAATTACGCCCCGGACAGGATTGCCAACCAAGTAGTTTCTGAACGGATTCTAGCGGGAGATTGCCACAACAGTTTTATCTTGGATGGGTATCCTAGGACCCTACAGCAAAGCACCACATTTCTCCCGGTGCTCCACCAAAGGGGAATTGAACCTATCGTTGTCCGATTACAACTCAACCACGAAGCGATCAAATCGCGATTGCAGGCCAGAGTTTCCTGCTCGCACTGCGGTACCAGCTTTAATCTGATTTCCTTACGGCCCCAAAGGCCCGACCAGTGCGACGATTGTGGCTTCGCTCTCATCACCCGCACCGATGACCAAGTTGGGCTAATTGAAAAACGAATCAAAATTTACGACAGTCTAACGGTCCCGGTGGAGCGACACCTCCGCGAAACTGGTCTCCTGCACTGGGAACTTGACGCCACGCTCGAACCGAAACAACTTTTATCTGAATTCTTAAATAATCTGATCGGCAGTTCTCTCGCCGTCAGATCATACCTCTCCGCTTCATGATCATCCGGAAAAGCCCCGCCGAACTCGAAAAAATGCGCCGCAGCGGGCTACTGGTGTACCAAATTTTGCAAACCGTATCGGAAATGGTGAAAGAGGGAGTCTCGACGTTGGAGCTGGAAACCACGGCCGAGAAACTAATTCTCGACGCTGGAGCTCGACCGGCCTTCAAAGGTTACTATTCGGCCTCGGCTGGTAATCGCTATCCCTACGTTCTATGCACCTCGGTAAACGACGAGATTGTGCATGGAATGCCGTCCAGACACAAAATCTTGAAGAAAGGCGATATCATATCAATTGACACTGGTGTTCAGCTTAACGGCTATTACGGCGATTCGGCGATCACGGTTGGTGTGGGGGAGATCAGTCCCCAGATGGCGATGCTTTTGTCGGTAACCAAAGAATCCCTGGAACGAGCGATCGATCAGGTGCGAGAAGGGAACCGATTGTTCGATATCTGCTCAACAGTGCAGAAACACGTGGAATCTAACGGTTTTACGATTGTCCGGGAATTCGTAGGGCACGGGATTGGCACCGAATTGCATGAGGAGCCCCAAGTTCCCAACTACGTGGACCGAAACAATGAAAACCCGCGGTTGAAGGAAGGCATGGTTCTCGCCATCGAGCCCATGGTCAATGCCGGCAAGCCGCAATCTAAAGTTTTATCCGATCGTTGGACCGCTGTAAGTCAGGATGGTTCGGCCTCGGCCCATTTCGAGCATTGCGTGGCCGTAACCAAAAACGGGCCGTGGGTGCTAACCCGGCCTTAAAAGAGTTCGTTCGCATGGAAATCCACAACGCGACCGTCGTCGAGCTTATGCCAAACGGCATCGTGAAAGTGGAGTTGGAAAATCGGCGCCAAGTGCTGGCACACGCCGCAGGTAAAAAAGAGATTGCATTCGTCCGGCTTCGGCCGGGAGATCAAGTGGAAGTGACGCTCTCGCTGCAGGACAATACGCGAGGCCGGATCACAGGGGCACCAAGGAAGTCATGAAAGTACGAGCATCCGTTAAGAAAATTTGCGATAAGTGCAAGGTCATTCACCGTTATGGAACGGTTCGGGTCATCTGCACGAATCCTAAGCACAAGCAGCGGCAGGGCTAGGCGTTTCGCCCAGTCCCTTTAACAGCCAACCAAATAGAGAACCAGGAGAACCCAGCCAATGGCACGTATCGCCGGCGTCGATCTTCCCCCGAAAAAACGGGCCGAGATCGGTCTCACTTACATTTACGGCATCGGCCGCACCCGCGCTAAGTCGATCCTTTATCGGGTCGGAGTAGACTTTAATCGGAAGATCTCGGATCTTACCGAGGACGAGGTTAACCAGATCCGTATTCTTCTCGAAAGCGAAGGAGCGGTCGAGGGCGATCTGCGGAAAGAGGTGTCCCTCAACATTAAGCGCCTCATCGAAATGGGCTCTTATCGGGGCTTGCGTCATCGTCGAGGCCTACCGGCCCGCGGTCAGCGCACGCACACGAACGCCCGGACGCGGAAAGGACCGCGCAAGGGAACAGTTACCAACAAGAAGAAGCCGGGCCAGAAGTAACGGTCCGATCCAGTAAACGAACATGGCCAAAGCACCCGCAAAAAACGCTAAGAAGAAGGCCTTCAAAAAGAAGGAAAGAAAAAACGTACCGATTGGGCTCTGCCATGTGCAGGCCACGTTTAACAACACGATCGTTACGTTCACCGACCCCATCGGCAATGTCATCGCCTGGTCCAGTTCCGGTTCGTTGGGCTTCCGGGGCTCCCGCAAGGGAACTCCGTTCGCCGCTCAGCAGGCCTCTCTGACCGCCGCCAACAAGGCAAAAGAGTCTGGTCTCCGTACCGTCGAAGTTCGTGTCAGCGGACCCGGTGCCGGTCGCGAGTCCGCGATTCGCGCGCTGTCCACGGCTGGCATCGAAGTCCGCTCGATCAAGGACCGGACTCCCATCCCGCACAACGGTTGCCGTCCGCCGAAAAAACGCCGCGTTTGATGTTTTCCTACCGACCGAGGGTTCCCCTATTCAGGAAGCCCTCGGGCGGTGCGGGAGCTGCGCCGAACGACCTGCGTGTACTCTAAGTCACAAAGCGACTGGCGCCGCGCGCTCGTGTTATGTAATACTGTTTAGTGATGCGTTTTGCGTTCGCTCGCAGACGCTACCGCAAGCAGGAAGAAGATCCGGCGAAGAACCTATTTCGTCAGAAGATCGTAAACTGCACCCTGAGTTTGTACTCAAAGGTTTAGGAGAAAGAATGGCCCGTTATATTGGCCCTGTGTGCCGCCTGTGTCGGCGCGAGGGAATGAAGCTCTACCTGAAGGGCGAACGTTGTTATGGCCCCAAGTGCGCCGTAAGCGATGAAAAGAAGCGCAACTTCCCCCCTGGTCAGCACGGCCAGGCTCGCAAGCCCAAGATCGTAGGCTATGGTTTGCAGCTTCGGGAGAAGCAGAAGACGAAGCGCTACTTTGGACTCCTCGAAGGGCAATTCCGCAATATCTTCGAAAAGGCCAGCCGTTCGAAGGGGATTACCGGCGAAGTGATGTTGCAGATGCTCGAAAAGCGTCTCGACAATGTTGCCTTCCGTATCGGTTTCTCGACCTCTCGCGCTGGCGCTCGGCAAGTTGTACGCCATGGCCACTTGCTCGTCAACGGGAAGAAAGTCAACATCCCGTCCTATCAAGTACGTCCCGGCGATGTCGTTTCCGTTCGCGATAAAAGCAAAACGAACCCGGCCATCCTCTCGTCTCGGGATGCCACGGCCCATCTGCCGTCTCCCACTTGGCTTGAAGTGGATCGCGAAAATCTGAAGGCGACCATTGCCTCTAACCCCAAACGTGAAGAGCTTGTCCAGATTCAGGTCAACGAACAGTTGATCGTCGAACTGTACTCGAAGTAAGCGACCTAAGTCCCCCAACCCTACAAGGAGAGCTATGTTCAAGGGCTTTCAGAAACCGAAGCGGCTAGTTGCAAACACCGAAACGCTCACGGAACGTTATGGCATGTTCACCGCGCAGCCGTTCGAGCGCGGATTCGGAACGACGATCGGCAACAGCCTGCGTCGCGTGCTGCTCAGTTCGATTGAAGGCGCGGCGATCACTGCCGTGCGGATCGAAGGGGTCGCTCACGAGTTTAGTCCGATCCCCGGCGTAACCGAAGATGCGACCGATATCATTTTGAACCTGAAGCAAGTACCGTTCAAGATGATGTCGGACGGCGTTCATACCGCCCGGATTATCGTCGATCAACCGGGCGAGGTCCTGTCCGGGCAGATCCAGACCGACGCCGATGTCGAGGTTCTCGATCCGCATCTCCATATCGCCACTGTTGGTGAAGGTGGAAAGCTCAACATCGAACTGCGCCTGAAGCAGGGCCGCGGCTACGTTGCGGCTGATCGAAACTTTGACGAAGATCTGCCTATCGGATTCATCCCGATCGACTCGGTCCA
>JANODS010001365.1:0-5444 GCA_031412835.1 Acidobacteriota bacterium
CCACCGCGGCACCCGAAGGATCCTGCACCAGGCCAGCCACCGACCCTCGGCTCGTCTGAGCCGAAAGCGATGCCGCCACTAGCGCCATTAGAAAAAGGACACGATTCATACCTGCGGGTAGTGCAAGGCTCAGGCCAAACGAATGCAGTCCACTTCGCCCCTTCCCTGGTCCGTTTCACCACTTCCCCCCTACCAGTTTTCGGATTCTGCTGTGCGGATATCCCTATATCCGAATCGCCTTGTGCGCCACGGCTGACTCATGGGCCGCAAGCGTGATCTCGTTCACGCGCCAGATGTCGGTCAGCGGCATGGAGCACGGCTGGCCCGCGAACGCCCAGCCGAGGAAGTCGACAAAGATCTGCCCTGGCTCTGGCAACGCGTTCACCACCAGCGCCTTCTTGCCCTGTTCGAGGAGCGTTACCCCGGTGGCGGCCGTGTATTCAACGACGCCTTTCGACCCTGCGATCCGCAGCCGGTCGTCCCCGTGCGTGGCCGCCTGTTCGGTCCGATAGTAGTCCATGTGCAACGAAGCCGAGCCGCCGTTGTCGATCCGTAGAATCGTGGTGGTCGTGTTCTCCATCCGACCGATCCCCGGCCCGGCGCCCACCTGCCCCTGATACGAAAACGCCTCGGTGAACTCCCGGCCTGAGCACCACCGCATCAGGTCGAACATGTGAATGCCGATCCACAGAATCGTGGAGCCATACGTTGCCGGGTCTTTGTACCACCCCGCCCGATTGCCGGCCTTATAGCTCTTCTGGCTGCTAATCTGGCCCACCTCGCCAATGGTCCCGCTGGCGACAATCTCTTTCAATGCCTTGTAATGGGGCTCGTAGCGCATGGGCAGAATCAACTGGATCGGCTGACCGGAACGTTCGATGGCCCGGCGAACTTTTTCGTACTCTTTCCGGTCGATCGCGATGGGCTTCTCGGCCATCATCGGCAGCTTTCGCTCCGCGCATTCGAGCACCGCCGCCGCGCGCGCTCCGTTGTCGTTGCAGATCGCCACCACGTCTGGCTTCATCTCGTCGAGCATCTTGCGATAGTCGCTGTATTGTTTGGCGTTTTTGAGCACGGGCCGACTGGCCACGTTCTTCAACCCGTCAGGATCGGTCTCGGCGACGGCCACCAGTTCGACCTCCGGCAGCTTCGGCAACGGGGTCAGCACGTCGCCGATATGGCCGACGGTTCCGATCACCGCCAACCGCAACTTCCGCGGCAGCTTCAGCGGCGCCGCCAAGCCGAACATCAGATCTCGTCGTGTAAGCATGGACGATCCATATTCTACCCTTCCGAAGGATCCTCCGGCCAAGCGTGGCGCGGATACCGCCGCCCGAGTTCGCGGCGCAGGGCGGGATAATGTCGTTCCCAGAATCCCGCCAAGTCCTGCGTCACCTGCACCGGCCGTTGGTTCGGGGCGAGGAGATGCACCACGACTGGCGTCGCGCCCACGCGGGGCGTTTCCCGCATGCCAAAGAAATCCTGGAGCCGCGACGCCACCCAGGGCGTCTGCCCGTCGACGTAGTTCACCGCCACGGACCGGCCCTTGGCGAGCTTCACCCGAGCGGGGGCCCGGGCTTCCAACTGGGCCCGCTCGTCTGCTCCTTCGAGCAAAATGCGTTCGAGACCCCCGTCGCCCAGCAGCCCCTTCAACTCCGCAAAACTCCGCAGGCCGTAGCAGGCTCCAGCGATGGTCTTGGCGAGATCCGGCTCCGCCACCCCGGCGAAGCGCCACCGCGCCATCAACCCACTCACGTCCCCGAACCGGGCGATGCCTACCTCGATCGCCTTGGCCGCGAGTAACTCGGCGGCCTGCCCCGGGTCGGGGCCGCCGCTGCGCGTTTCTTCAATTACGAGACCGTCGAACAGCAACGCGCTCACCCGCTCAACGCGCTCCGCCGTTCGGTTCCAATCAACGCCGTCCCGGCTTTCCAAGCGCTCTGGAAACAGATCCAGTAACCACTCCGGCTCTACCTTGCTGGCCAGCCGGATCACCGGAGTTCCTCGATTTTCCATCTCAATCGCCACCACCAAATCCGCCTGCCGCACGCCTGAACTTTCGGCCAGGGCCGACTGCCCTCCGCTTGCCAGCAGGATCTCTCCGTTCGGCCGACGCTTCCCCAGCCGATCACTGAACGCCGCCGTTAGAGCCATCAGCAGCGCTGTGTCGTCCTTCCGGACGGGCCGCGCCGCGCGGCGTAGTTGTTCGAACGTCCGAATCGTCTGCGGCCCCCAAGGCCGTTCCAGTAGCAAGAATAGATCCGAATCCACCAGATGCGGCGGCTTCCCTTCGAGCCGTTCGCCGTTTGAAAGCACGGCTGCCGCGCGGCAGCCGTCCTCCCCGCCGTCGACCATCAGCCGCCCCAACCGGGGATGGACTGGCAGCTGGGCGATCTGCTTGCCGAGCGGCGTCAACCCTCCGTCGGACACTACGCCCAGCCGCGCCAACAACGTCTCCGCCGCCGCAAGGGACTGCGCTGGCGGCGGCGTCAGCCACGGCAGCGCCAGCGCATCCTTCACGCCGCAGCCATGGAGATTCACGAGCAGTTGCGACAGCTCTCGCCGCGTAATTTCGGGTGCGTCCTGGGCCGGCCGCCGGACGAACTCTTCTTGCGGGTAGAGCCGAATCACCCGCCCTGGTGCCGTCCGCGCGGACCGGCCCGCTCGCTGCGTGGCCGACGCCTGGCTGACCCGCGCAATTTCAATCGACGGCATCCCGGTCCACGGCGAATCGACGGCCACCCGCGCCAAGCCGCTGTCGACCACCGCCGTTACCCCGGGGATCGTAATCGAACTTTCGGCCACGTTCGTCGCCAGAACCACCTTCGGCTCGCCGCCCGCCGCCAGCGCCAAATCCTGCTCTTCCGGCGACATATCCCCATGCAGCAGAAACGTACGGAACGAACCCAACTGCCGCTGCGCCCGCCGCATTTCGGCGATGCCAGGCAGGAATACGAGCACGTCGCCGGTCAGCCCCTTTTTCGCCAACCGCTCGACGCCCTGCGCCACCAACTGCTCCAGCGTAGCGCCGGAATGCGGGGTGTACTCGACCTCCATGGGAAACAGTTTTCCTTCGCTGCGCAGCACCGGGCATCCGCCCAAATGCGCGGCGATCGGGGCGGCGTCCAGCGTCGCCGACATCACAACCAGGCGCAGATCTGGCCTTCGAACTCGCTGCAGATGCAGCAAAAGCGCGAGCGCCAAATCGCCATCCAAATGCCGTTCGTGGAACTCGTCGAGCACCACCACTTGCACCCCGCGCAGCGTCGGATCGCTCAGCAGCCGTCGCGTTAATACGCCTTCGGTAAGAAACCGCAGCCGGGTTCGTGGCCCCGTGACATCTTCAAACCGAACCTGATACCCCACTGTCTCGCCCAGCCTTTCGCCCAACTCCGTCGCCACCCGTCGGGCCGCCAAGCGCGCGGCCAAACGGCGGGGCTCCAGCACCAACACCTCGCCCATCCCGGCCGCTAAAATCGCCGCCGGCACCCGCGTGGTTTTCCCCGCCCCGGGGGGCGCTTCGATGACGAGATTCGGCGTCTTCGCCAGCGAGGCGACAATCGACGGCAGCAAACTTTCAATCGGAAGTGTCAAAACGTTATCCTATCGAGATGTCTTATACACTTGCTCCGCTAAATCCACCAAAGCGCTTATTATTTGGACCGGGTCCGTCCATGGTGGCACCTCGCGTGTACGAGGCAATGGCAAAACCCGTCGTCGGCCATTTGGATCCGTTCTTCTTCGAGATCAACCAGGAGATCCGCACCGGTCTCCAAAAGGTGTTTGGCACCGCGAACCCCTTCACGATGGCCATTTCAGCTACCGGCAGCGGCGGCATGGAAGCATCGATCACCAACTTCGTCGAACCAGGCTCGAAATTTCTCGTCTTCAATGGAGGCTACTTCAGCGACCGCATGGTAGAGATGGGCAAGCGCCAGGAAGCGGAGGTGATCCGCGTGGACAAGCCGTGGGGCCAGACCGTTACCGACGCCGAAGCCACTGAGGCGATTCTGCGCGAGAAACCGCACGTCATCGCCTTCGTCCACGGCGAGACCTCGACGGGCGTCTCCACCCCGGGCCACGCCATCTGTAAAGCGGCCAAGGAGGTCGACGCGTTGACCATCGCCGACTGCGTCACGTCGCTCGGCACCATGCCAATCAACCTCGACGCTGTCGGCATCGACATCGCGTATAGCTGCACGCAGAAGGGTCTGAGCTGCCCTCCCGGCCTGTCGCCCATCACGTGTTCGCCGCGCGCGTTGGAGCGCCTGATGGCGCGTAAATCGGCCCAACGGACTTGGTATTTTGATCTGAAGATGCTCGCCGACTACTACGAGGGCTCGCGACGGTATCATCACACGGCACCGATCTCGATGTTCTACGCGCTGCGCGAAGGCATCGCGTTGATCATGGAAGAGGGCGTGGAAGCCCGCTTTGCCCGGCACAGGACCAACGCCGCCGCGTTCACAGCCGGCCTAGAGGCGATGGGCCTGGAAATGCTGGTTCCCGCCGCCGACCGGATGTGGGCTCTGCATACGCCGAAGGTGCCTGCCGGGGTGAACGACCTGGACGTCCGCAAGAAGCTGATGGATAAGCACAGCATCGAGATCCAGGGCGGCTTTGGCCAGCTTGCCGGGCAGGTGTTCCGCATCGGTCTGATGGGCGAAGGGTCCCAGGCTGCGAATGTCGACCTGCTGCTGGGGGCGTTGCGCGAGGCGATTTAGAGGACGTCGGCGAAACCGCGTTTTAGATGGCGGAAGAACATTCCGCCGACGAAGAACGCGCCGACGCTCCAACACGCAATCAGGGCCAGCTCTTCCAGGTTTGGCAGGTCGGTGGAAAGCAGCCGCGCCCGATAAGCCTTGACGAATAACGAAAGGGGGTTCGCCCGCAGAATGAAGCGGACCCCTTCGGGCACTTGCGCCTCGCTGATGAAGATCGGCGTGGCCCAAAACCACAGCGTTAAAAAGACGATTACGCCTTGGGCCGTGTCGCGGAGATAGACTTGGAGGCTCGCGAAGACCCATCCGATGCCTACGGCCAGCATCCCAAGGAAGCCGGTATAGAGGGGCAGAAAAAGGAGCGTCCAATAGAAGTGGCCGTCCCAAAACGCGACCGCCGTGACGGCCAATGCTACGGCGAGTAGATGGTTCAGAACGGACGAGAAAAACACGGAAATGGGCAGCAATTCGCTGGGGAACAGCGTTTTTGTGATTAGATTCGAGTGTTCCAGAATCGAGTTCGCGCTGCGCTGGACGGTTTCTTGAAACAGCATCCACGGCAGGTAGCCGCAGAGCAAAAACAGGGTATAGTTTTGCGTCGCCTCGCCGGGCGGCATCGGCGTTTGCAGGCAGTAGGAGAAGACGAAGGTCCAGCTTGCCAGTTGGACGATGGGATGCAGCAAGCCCCAGAGCCAACCGGCCGCCGAGCCGATGTAGCGTTGG
>JANODS010001366.1:0-1137 GCA_031412835.1 Acidobacteriota bacterium
GCACTATACGCGGGAGGGGGATCCGCTGGGTAATTTGTATATTCGCTAGACCGGGGAGGCGTCTGGTGTATTACCATTTTCTCGGATGACGGAGGCGCGGGGGCGGGGCTGGGCGGTAGTGCCGACTCGGCTAGGGTTACTGGGGGTGGAGCACTTACGGGAGTTAGTCTATCGGGCTCCGTGCCTAGCGCAGAAGTTAGTGGAGGAGATGACGGACCGGACACGGGAGGCGGCGCAAGTGGACGAGCGGGGCGCGAAGATGTTAGCGCTGGGCAAGTTGGCGGCGGGGTTGGCGCATGAGTTGAATAACCCGGCGGCGGCGGCGGTGCGGAGTGCGGCGAGGCTGCGGGAGAAGTTAGCGGCACGGGGGGCGGAGCGACCGAAGGAGACGCTGGGGGCGCTGGAGAAGGCGGATTTGGAAGATGAGTTATTGGAGGCGTTGGGCGGCACGGGAATGGACGCCGAGACGGTGGGAACGTTGATTGACGCGGGTTTGCGGGTGGCGGAGGTGCGGGCGATGTTGGGGGCGGGGTCAGGAGAGGAGGTGGGACGGCGGCTGCGGGAGTGGGCGGGGAATTATGAGGCGATGTGTTTGGCCGAGGAGATTGAAGAGGCGACGGGGCGGATATCGGAGTTAGTGCAGGCGGTGAAAGCTTACTCCTATATGGATCAGGCGGCGGTGAGCGATGTTGACGTGGAGCGGGGCATCGAGATGACGCTGCGATTGTTCCAATATCAGATGAAGGACGGAGTAAGGTTGGAGAGACAGTTTGCGGGGGGGCTGCCGAAGGTGCGGGCGAATGGAAGCGAGTTGAATCAGGTGTGGACTAACTTGATTGACAACGCGTTGGGGGCGATGAAGGAGCAGACGGCGGGGACGCGGCGGTTGGTGGTGAAGACTTGCGCGGAGCCGGGGGGCGTGCTCGTGGAGGTGATGGACAGCGGGCCGGGGATTCCGGAGGAGATCCAGGGGCGGATTTTCGATCCGTTTTTTACAACGAAGGGGGTGGGTGAGGGGACGGGGCTGGGGTTGGACACGGTGCAACGAATTGTACGGGGGCATCGGGGGACGATCGCGTTAGAGTCGGAGCCGGGGCGGACGGTGTTCCAGGTGAGGCTGCCGGTGGGGTAAGATGC
>JANODS010001367.1:0-1089 GCA_031412835.1 Acidobacteriota bacterium
GTCTTCGTCGGCACGGGTGGCGCGGTAGACGGTGCCCATGCCGCCCTGGCCGACGATGCTGAGGACTTGATACGGTCCGATTCGCGTGCCTTCGACCGCATCGAACACCGGAGGAAGTTCAGGGCCCATCTCGGCTAACGCGAGGAGCTCCGCCGGCTGGTCCAGGAACCCGCCCGCATCGTCACTTGCGGCCAGCAGGCTCTCGACCTCCGCTCGTAAGTCTGTTTCCCCGCCGCACTCCACATCCAGGAACGGGGCTCGATCGCCGGGGCGAAGTTCCAACGCGGCCACGAACAGTTCGCTGACTCGTTGCCGGTCGATTTGGTCCATCCCCCATTATTTCCCGATTTATTTCCACGTGCCGAATCGGACCCTCGCGCATGAGAGGCGGGCCGCTTTTAGCCTCGGCCTTGCAAACACCAGAGAGGGCGGAATACCGGAGGATCCGCACGGCCCGCCCGCCAACCGCGCCTTGCCGTGGCAACTCTAAACGGGTGGGTTCTTAGGCCTTGTCTGTCTGGGCCTGGAATTCGGCGTTCGCGCGTTCGATCATGGCTCGGATCCAGGCGACTGTGTAGCCGACTGCGACGCGAGGGCCACCGACCATGGTCGGGAAATGATCGCCAATGATAATGCCGTCGAAGTTGACTTGGCGAAGGGCCCTCATCGCAGCGTTCATATCGTAGTAGCCGTTGTCGACGAAGGTCTCGACGAAGTGGGGAAGAGGGGCCGACATGTTTCGCATGTGCACCTTCCAGATTTTGCCGCGCTCGCCGAAATACTTGATGGCCGAGACGACATCGGCCCCCATGAGTTCGCCGCCTTCGAGCCACGTTCCAATACAGAAACAGACGCCGACGTGGGTGGAATTCGCTATTTCGAGGCCGCGTTTGTAGCCTTCGAAGGTACCGAAGATGTGGCGGGGGATGCCGGCGAGCATGGGGACGGGCGGGTCGTCCGGGTGGATGCCGATGAAGACGTTGTTTTCCTAGGCGACCGGAGCCACTTTTCGAATGAAGTATTCGTAGTTGTCCCAAAGCTCCTGTTCGGTATAGACGCGCCCATGGGAGAGGGGGCCTTTGAAGATTT
>JANODS010001368.1:0-3056 GCA_031412835.1 Acidobacteriota bacterium
ACATTCCCATCCACCAGCGGCAGCAGCGTCTCCGCAAACCGAGTCAAATTCCAAAGCGCAATCTCCGGCTGTTGCCCATACGCATACCGCCCGCCCCGATCAATCGAGCTAAACACAGTCAACGCCCGATACTGATCCACAAACGCGCAAGGCCCATAGTCAATCGTCTCCCCCGAAATCGCCATATTGTCCGTATTCATCACCCCATGAATAAACCCCACGTGCATCCACCGCGCGAGCAGCGAAGCCTGCGCGTCAATCACCGCCCCCAACAACCCCAAATAGCCCTCAACCCCCGGATAGTGCCGACGAATCGTATAGTCCGCCAACAGCCGCAGCCTCTCCGTATCCCCTCGCGCAGCGAAGAACTGAAACGTGCCCACCCGAATATGGCTCGCCGCCACCCGCGTCAACACCGCCCCCGGCAGCGGCACCTCCCGATGGACCATCTCCCCCGTCGTCACCGCCGCCAGCGCCCGCGTCGTCGGTATCCCCAACCCATGCATCGCCTCGCCCAGCAGATACTCCCGCAACACCGGCCCCAAAGCCGCCTTTCCATCCCCGCCCCGCGAAAACGCCGTCCGCCCCGAACCCTTCAAATGCAGGTCCCGCCGCCGCCCGGCCGTATCGATCACCTCGCCCAACAGCAGCGCCCGCCCATCGCCCAACTGCGGAACGAAGTGGCCGAACTGATGCCCCGCATAAGCTTGCGCCAGCACGAACGCCCCTTCCGGCACAGTATTCCCCGCAAAGATCGCCGTCCCAGCCTCCGAGTCAAGCGCCTCCGCGTCCAGCCCCAACTCTGCCGCCAAGTCCCGGTTCAACTTCACCATCCGCGGAGCCGGAACCTGTGCCGCCGCCCCCGCAGCATAGCAACCCTCTAACTCCCGGGCATAGCTGTTATCGAACGCGAATAAATTGTGTCCCAAACCAAAGTATAGTATCTCCATGCGAAATGCCGCCCTCTTCGGCTTGATCCTAGGCTCCCTCTGCTTCGGCGACGATAGCCGTCGCCTCCTAAGGCTCGATCACTACGTCCCGGTCAAGTCCACCGTCCCCGCCATCGCCGGCCAGACCACCCAGATCTACGTCCGCGAAGTGGTCCAAGCCGGAACCCCCATGCGCGGCGGTGGAGCCAAGGTCGTCCTCTTCATCCACGGAGCAGGCACCCCCTCCGAGGTCGCCTTCGACGTCCCCTATCAGGACTACAGTTGGATGGCCTTCCTCGCTCGCGCCGGCTACGACGTCTTCGCCATGGATATGACCGGCTACGGCCGTTCCACCCGCCCCCTGGCCATGAACGATCCCTGCAACCTAGCCGAAGACCAACAAAAAGCTCTCTTCGACAAGGTCTGCGCCCCCACCTACGGCCAGCAAATGACGACTCTATCCTCCGACTGGAACGACATCGGTACCGTCGTCGACTACCTCCGGCTCCGTACCCGTGTCGCCAAAGTCGATCTCATCGGCTGGTCCCTCGGTGGTCCCCGCGCCGGCGGCTACACCGCCCATCATCCCGAAAAAGTGAACAAACTCGTCCTCCTCGCCCCCGCCTACCGCCGAGGAGCGCCGATGGAAGCCCCCGCGCAAGTCCCCGCCAAAGGCCCCGCCTTTGCCACCCAGTCCCGACTCGAGCTCGACGCCAATTGGGACCGCCAACTCGGCTGCCCCGATCAAGTCGATCCCAAGGCCCGCGAGGCCGTCTGGGCCGACATGCTCGCCTCGGACCCCCAAGCCTTCACCTGGGGCCCCGGCGTCCGCCGCGCCCCGCTGGTCACCACCTGGGGCTGGAACGAAGCCGTCGTGAAGAAGATGCGGACCCCCACCCTCTTCGTCGCCGCGGCGCTAGACAAACAAGCCCTGCCCGCCAGCGTAAAGACCCTCTACGAGGACTTCGGGTCCAAAGAAAAATTGTTCCTCGACCTGGGCTGCGCCTCCCACAACGCCTTATGGGAAAAGAACCATCTCCTGCTCTTCCAGGCGTCCCTCGAATGGCTCCGCGACGGCACCGTCAGCGGCAGCAAACAAGGCATCGTCAAGCTGGGATACTAAAACCTATGGCGGCACCACACCTTCCCTGGATTTCCCCGGACGAGTTTTTAGAGCAGGAAGAGCTTTCCGAGACCAAGCATATGTACTATGCCGGCACTGTTACCGCGATGGCGGGCGGGACATTTGAGCACGGCATACTAGCGATGAACATAGGAGGCGAGTTGCGGACCGCATTGCGCGGACGTGGCTGTACGGTGGTTGGCAGCGACGTAATGTTTCGATCTGGCTCGAAGGAGATGTACACATATCCAGACGTGTCGGTAGTGTGCGGTCCGGCGGAGCGAATGCCAGGAAGGCGGACGGTCATTACAAATCCGATCTTTGTCGTCGAAGTCCTCTCCCCCAGCACCGAAGCCATTGATCGTGGCGCAAAATCCCGCGAGTATCGCTTAAGCCCCTCCATTCGCCAGTACGCCCTGATGTCCCAGGATCGGCCCCTCATCGAGATCCACACCCGCGACGCGGATGGCACTTGGAGGATCAGTGAAGTGGCCGGCCTCGACGCGGACTGCGTCTTCTCCGCCCTCGAATGCAGCATCCCAATGGCCGCCCTCTACGAAGGCGTTCTAGAGAAGTAGATACTACTCTCGCCCCTCCGCATATAATCAAATTACCGAATGAAAGCCGAGCAAGATCCGGGAGTTGATTGCGGAATTGGAGGGGCACGGCTTTGTCAGTCGCGGCGGCAAGGGTTGCCATCGCAATTTCGCTCACCCACGAGTCACCCGCCCCGTTACGATCTCCGGAGATACCGGAGACGATGCCAAGCGATATCAAGAGAAGGCCGTCAAAGCCGCTATCGAGGAAGCAACACGATGAAAGAGAGCGCGCACTACGTGAAGATCGTCGAGTGGTCCGATGAAGACGGGTGCTTCGTCGGCAGTTGTCCTGGCTTGCTCTACGGTGGCTGCCATGGTCAGCACGAGGTGGCGGTGTTCGAGCAGTTATGTGCCGCCGTCGACGAAGTCATTGATCTCTATCACCGCGACGGCAAACCGCTGCCC
>JANODS010001369.1:0-1800 GCA_031412835.1 Acidobacteriota bacterium
GATGCGAGCTACACCTGGAAGCTCGCCAACACGATCCCCGGCCAGAATACTACCGGCTATGTGCTCGACATGACCTCCCAGACCTGGAAAGAAAAGGATATGAACCGCGGCCAGTGGAAACACTGGGTCACCATCGTCAAGCCCAAAGAAATCAAATCCAACATCGGTTTTCTGATGATCACCGGCGGTGCCAACGATGGCCGTCCCCGCACCGCCGTCGACCCCATGATGACCGCCATCGCCGAATACACCGGTGCCGTCGTCACCGAACTTCGCATGGTCCCCAACCAGCCCCTCATCTTCAACGACGACGCCGCCAAAAAGCCCCGCACCGAAGACGACTTCATCGCCTACACCTGGAACAACTACCTCAAAACCGGCGACGAAACCTGGCCCGCCCGCATGCCCATGACCAAAGCCGCCGTCCGCGCCATGGACACCGTCACCGCCTTCATGAAGGAACAGAACTCCACCATCGACAAGTTCGTCGTCGCCGGTGCCTCCAAACGCGGCTGGACCACCTGGACCACCGCCGCCGTCGACCAACGCGTCGTCGCCTTCATGCCCCTCGTCATCGACATGCTCAACCTGAAGAAGAGCTTCATCCACCACTACCGCGCCTACGGCTTCTGGGCCCCCGCCGTCGGCAACTACTTCGAACAAGGGCTGATGGACAAGATGGACGACCCGAACTACGCCAAGCTCATGAAACTTGTCGAGCCTTATAGCTATCGTGATCGCTTCACCCAACCCAAATTCCTCGTCCACGGCGCCGGCGACCAGTTCTTCCTCCCCGACTCCTGGAAGTTCTACTGGAAAGATCTCAAGGGCGAAAAGCACATCCGCTACATCCCCAACACCGACCACAGCCTCCGCAATTCCGATGCCGTCGAATCCATCACCGCGTTCTACAACGGCGTCATCAAGAACGAGCCCCGCCCCGTTTACGCCTGGAAGGTGAAGAAGGATCTGTCCATCGAAGTCGAATGCAAAACGAAGCCAACAACGGTTAAACTCTGGCAGGCTACCAACCCCGACGCCCGTGACTTCCGCCTCGAAACCCTCGGAGCGAAATACTCGAGCACCATCCTGGAGCCCGGCAAGAACGGCAAGTACATCGCCAAGCCGACTAGCCCCGCGAAGGGATATACTGCCTACTTCATCGAAATGACTTTCCCAAGCTCCGGCAAAATGCCGTTCAAATTTACGAGCGGCGTCGTAGTCACGCCTGACACCTACCCCTCCGGTCCGCCCGTCGCGGGCAAGACCAAACTCGGCGCCGTCCCGGCGCGCGGGCGCTAACCGCATGGATCGCGCCCGTTTCGGTGCCACCTGCTTCCGACTGGGCGCGGCCTCCCTTATCCTCTGCGCCCTGGCCCACGGCCTCGAACTCGTTCGAACCTCCCTGTGGACCAGCGAGCGGGCGGACGGTTTCAGCCATTACTTCGTCGTCGGCTTGACGGCTGCCGCCCTCCTCAGCCTCACCATCTCCACCCGCCGACGTCGCGACCCCGCGCTGCTCCGCTCCGCCGCCCTAGTCAACCTCGTCTGGCTGCTCCCCACCATCGGCATCTCGCTGGCCCACTGGTCCACCCCGCATACAACCCTACTCGTCCTCTCCGCCACCTCCAACGCCGCCGCCTTCTGGCTCCTCCCCAACGACTACTATTGAACCGGCAGATCCGCCGCCGTGCTCCCGCCCAATCCGGCGTACATCTCCTTCACCTTCGCCACTTTATTCCCCTCAAACGTCACAAACGTCAGCTTCCCCGGTGCCCGCCCGTACATCCAGTCCTCCAG
>JANODS010001370.1:0-2385 GCA_031412835.1 Acidobacteriota bacterium
GGCCATCTCCACGACTAAGAAGGGGGTACAACTCCCAGCGGAGGCCGACGTTCAGGGTGAGCTTGCGGCTCACCTGCCAACGGTCCCGGAAGTAGAGGCCGTACTGCCATTCGCGGGTCTTCATCTCGTAGAATTGGACCGATTTTGAGGCGCTGCCGAGGATGTCGAGCAGGCCGGCGGCGTAGGTGTGATTGGCACGGGCCACCTGGCCCTGGAGCACGGTCGCGTTTCCGGTGGGGATGATCTCTCCGCGCGGGTTGGCGATTTCGGGCTGCCAGTGGTTCATGGCGTGACGGATCATGTCGACGCCAAACCGGAATTCATGGGCACCCTGGATTTTCGATACGTTCGTCGAATAGGTGTAGCTGTTATCGGCGTAGAAGTTCGGGTTAGAAGGGGTGCAGTTGCCCCAATTCGAGAAGCCGTTGCGGATGCAGGGCTGGCCAGAGTAGCGGATGTCGGAGGCGTACGCCTTTCCGCCGTTCGTGCCGGGGATGCCCCATTCTTCGAGGCCGGTGTTTTTTCCGTAGTCCGGGCCGATGGCGACGTTCGAGAACTTGGTGTAGCCGAAGACGCCGTCGATGAGGACGGTGGGCGACAGACTGTAGTTAAAGCCGAAGGTGGGGATGTCAACGCGGGTGTCGGCCCGACCGATCTGACCGAGGCTGGGTCCGGTGAGGCGACCGAAAGCGACCGTCCCGACAACCGGAGCGATCAGGTTCGAATACTTGCCCCAGATCATCAGCTTGGTGCTGAGGTTGTAGTTCACCTTGACGTCATACTGATCGCGGGTGAGGGACTGGGTACCGGCGGCGAAGAAATTGCCGGCGGTGTTGAAAGCGTCCTGCCCGGGCTGGTTGGGGAGGGGGGCAATGGCCTGCAGCTTGGTCCAGATCGGGGAGAAGCGCGAGGAGGGGATCTGGTTGTTGGCGAAGAGTTGGCGACCGGCGCCGTTGGCGTCTCCGGTGAGCGGGTCATAGATGTTGCCTAGGCCGGCGTACGCGGAGAAGTCCCCCCTGCGCATGTCGGCTGCAGGGACGGAGAAGTTGCCGAACTGGCCCGTACGTTCTTCGGTTTTTTCGTAGCTGAAGAAGTAGAAGAGCTTGTTCTTAATGATGGGTCCGCCGATGGTGAAGCCGGGGATGTTAACGATGCCTTTGGGAAGGCGGGGCTTGTTGATCGACTGTTGGAAGAAGTAGGGGCGGGCGTAGAGGGCGTTGTTGTCGTGGTACCAGAACGCCGAACCGCGAATCTTGTTGGTCCCGGACTTGGTGGCGACTGTTACGGCCGCGCCGCCGGCCATACCCTGTTCGGCGTCAAAGGACGACGTGGAGATATTGACCGTTTCGATGGACTCGACGGGCGGATTGTACAGAGTGTGGTGGGGGAGCCAGATGTAGACGTTGGTGGCGCCGTCGATGCGGGTGTTGTTGTTGTTGCGGTTGGTGCCGTTGACGTTGGTGGTCAGCGAGCGGGAGGGCGAGGAGCCGGCCGAGTTTTGGAAGGCCGAGGGGGTGGCACCGGGGACCAGATTGATCATGCTCTGGTAGTTCCGATAGTTGTTGAGGGGGAGTTCGACGATCGTCTTCGAGGCGAACTCGGCGCGGACGTCGGAACGATCCGTCTGGAGAGTGGCCGTGGAGGCGGAGACGGTGACCTGTTCGGCGAGTTGGCCGACTTCGAGGCGGATTTCCGCGCGGGTGATGTTGTTGATGGTGACGGCGATGCCGGTACGGTTGAGGGTACGGAAGCCCGGGGCGGTAATTTTGAGGGAGTAGGTGCCGGGGGTAAGGCTGGCAGCGGTGTACCGGCCTTGTTCGTCTGCCTTAATCTCACGGGTGGCGCCGGTGCCGGCGTCAGTGAGGCTGATGGCGGCGTTGGGAACGACGGCGCCCGAGGGGTCTTCAATGGTTCCGACGATGGAGCCGTAGAGGACTTGAGAGAAGGCCGGTTGGTGCAAGGCCATGAGCATCGCCAGGGCGATGGGGAGGGAAAGTCGGTTCATGAAAGGACTCCTGAAAAATGGGGTCGGCGGGGACCGAATGTTCCTTGAGTAAACCACATCGGGGGCGAAATGAAAATACGATCATCGACGGTTGACATCGATTTTCACGGCGCTGTAGAGTTTGGGGGTGAAGTTTCTTTTATTCGTAGTCGCGAGCGGGGTGGTCTGGGCGGCTCCGGACGAGTTTTTGGCGAAGATTAGGCCAGTTTTGAAGGAAAATTGTGCTGGATGTCACAATCCGGCGAATCCGCGGAATCGGATTGATTTTTTGAAGTCGGAAGCGGCGACGGATGTGGAGACGCGGCGGACGTTGTGGCGGGATGTGGCGACTCAGTTGCGGAATCGGACGATGCCGCCGGGGGTGGCGAAGATTTCCGAAG
>JANODS010001371.1:0-1806 GCA_031412835.1 Acidobacteriota bacterium
GATCACCAGGATCGGTACGCCGGGAACGATCATGCGCGCTTCGGCGACCACCCGCCGGATTGCCCCGCCTTCGTTGTAGGCGGGAATCAATATCATCAGCGCTTCCGGGCCCGAGGGTCTGATCAAGACGCTGCAACCTCCGTCAGGGAGATCTGGTGCTGGTCCAAAAGTGCGCAGAACTCTTCCGCGGTAAGTCGAGCGGAGCCGCGAATCCGCCGCCGATCCGCCAGCAGTCGGGGCAGCCCAACCAATAGGTCCAAGTGGGCGCGAAGTACAAACAGCGGCAATTGCAGAGGATTATTGCCACTCGTGCGGAACTCCCCCGCCGCTCCCGCGCCATCAAGCAGCGCCACAAGATGCAGAAAATATCGGGTCGCCGCCGCAAACGGGGCCAGCACCAGTCGACGAAGCGGAAAGCATTTCCAAACCAGTCGAAGTCGATTCCGTTCGACGAGATAAGCCTTCAACGACGACGCCCGACCCGCCGAATGGGAGTATCGGTGAAGCACGCGCGCCGTGGGAACGTAGCGGCAAGTCCACCCCGCCCACCGAGCCCTTAGGCCCAAGTCCGTGTCTTCGCAATAGAGAAAAAAGGATTCGTCGAAGCCGCCCAAAACGGTGAAGAGTGCAAGTCGGTAAAGCGCCGCGCAACCGCTCGGAAGCAGGCACTCGTCGGCACCGCCCGCATGAGTGCGCTGCTTGCTCGATCCGTCGATAGCAATCCGCAGGCCCGTCGAATCCACCCGGCCAAACTCATCCAGTTCGATGTGACTAGCCGCCATGCCCGCCTCCGGGAAGGCGTCCAGCGCGTCCACCAGCGAGGCCAGCCAACCAGGGTCAGCCACCGCGTCGTCATTGAGACACGCCACAAATTCGCTTGGATACTCCCGTGCGCCCAAGTTAATTGCCGCGCCAAACCCAACGTTGGTGGGCGGTTCCAGCACCACTAAGGCCGTTGCAGGTCCGCTTCGCACCAATCCACGTCCGCTGTTGTCGACGATCACGGTTTGAAAATAGCGATACGTCTGCCGTTCCAGGGAACGTACGCAGTCCCATAGTGCGGCGTCGGCAGAGAGGGTCGGGATGACCACTGTTACCCGCGGAGGATGCAAGAAGCTAGTGTAGCGTATATGGATACTTTGATCGCGAGTGCGCACTACGCTATCGCCGCGGATCGGCAAGACCCCCTGCGCCGTTTCCGGGATCGGTTCGTTTTTGGCGAAGAGCCCATGCTGTACATGGACGGAAATTCTCTCGGCCGCTTGCCCAAAGCCGCCATTGGACTGCTCCATGACGCGATCGAAGAACAGTGGGGCAGGCGGCTCATTCGGGGTTGGAACGACGGCTGGTACACGCTTTCGCGACGCCTCGGAGCGAAGGTCGCAACCCTGCTCGGGGCGCGCCCTCACGAAGTGGTCGTCTGCGATTCCACCTCCGTCAACCTCTTCAAGCTCGTCGAAGCGGCCGGCCGAACCGTCGAAACCGCAGCCACGGATTTCCCTTCGGACCTCTATGTTGTCAGAGATCGACGAAACGGCAATGGCGAACTGCGCCTTGTCAATGCCGTCGACTTCCGCAGCGGCGCTTTGGCGGATCTCGACCGCGGTGGCTTCGAGCTATGGGACGTCAGCCACGCCGTCGGCGTCCTTCCGCTCGATCTCACAAATCGCCAGGTCGCCCTTGCCGTCGGCTGCACCTACAAATACCTAAACGGCGGCCCCGGCGCCCCGGCCTTCCTCTACGTCCGCGAGGACCTCCAAGCCCAACTCGCCAATCCCATTCGCGGCTGGTTCGGCCACGCAAAGC
>JANODS010001372.1:0-1796 GCA_031412835.1 Acidobacteriota bacterium
CTGGTCGCCGCGGAGGAGGAACTGGTCGCTATCGGAGGGGGAAGGGAGGGAGGCGGCGACGGTGCCGATACGGGGGTTCGAGGTGGCGGCGGTGGGGAGAGGCAGGAGGGGGAGAAGGGCGCGGACGTTGGGGTCGGTTACGGTGGCGCGGGCGGCTTCGCTGGGGACGGCGAGGAGGGAGATGGGGCTGGAGCCGCGGGAGCGACGGGATTCCCAGCCGCCGAAGAGAAACGTTTTGTCCTTCCGGATGGGTCCGCCGACGGTAAGGCCGAAGAAGTTTTGGCGGAGGGGGGTGGCTTTGCCGGTGGGATCGAAGTAGTCGCGGGCGTTGAGAGCGGAGTTTTGCAGGAAGTTGTAGGCGGAACCGTGGAAGGTGTTGGTTCCGGAGCGGGTGACCATAAGGACCTGCGCGTTGGATTTGACGCCGTATTCCGCGGCCCAGTTGGAGGCGAGGACTTTGAACTCCTGGAGCATGTCGGGGGTCGGTTGGGTGGAGAGAGCGATGCCGCCGAACTCCCAATCGTTGGCGTCGGTGGAATCGAGTTGGTGAGCGGTGGCTTTGGAGCGGCCGCCGTTGGCGTTGATTTGGCCGGCCTGGGCGATGTTGAGGGTGGTGAGGGAGCCACCGCGCGGGTTGAAGGTGGGGGTGACGCCGGGGATGAGCGTGATCAAGTTGACGACGTTTCGGCTGCTGTTGGGGAGGGTCTGGATTTCGAGGGCGGAGCGAGTGACGGAGCGGAGGGGCTCAAAGGTGTGGAGGAGGGCGGCGGAGGATTCGATGACCTGGACGGTGGTCGACTGGGTACCTAGTGAGAGGGCGAAGCTTTGGGAGATGGTTTGGCTGGTGACGACGGCAAGCTGCACGGAGACGGGAGCGAAGCTGTCTTTGGCGACTTCGAGGCGGTAGAGACCGGGGTTGAGGGCGGCAAAGAAGTAGGTGCCGCGATCGAGGGATACGGTTTTGCGGGTTTGGTTGTTTTCGAGGTTGGTGAGGGTGAGGGTGGCCGCGCCGACGGGCGCTCCGGCGGGATCGGCGATGTTGCCTTCAACTCGGCCGGTGGTGTATTGGGCGAAGGCGGCGAGCGCGAGGTTTAGAGAAAGAAGAAGCCGGATGAGCACCACTTTAGGGTATCGGGTGGAAATGACGTTGCCATTTCATTCGCGCAACATTTTGGTTATCGGAGTTGGGGGCGGAGACCGAGGCGGCGGATCATGCGGAGGAGGGAGTTGGGATGGACGCCGAGGAGGGCGGCGGCTTGTTTGTAGTCGCCGTTGGCTTGGGCCCAGGCTTCGACGATGGCGGTGCCTTTGGCTTGGGAAAAGCCGGCGGCGGGCTTGGCGGGTTCGTTCAACTCCTCGGGTAGGTCGTCGGGTTCGATGAAACGGGTGGAGCCGAGGACGGAGGCGCGTTCGATGCAGTTTTGCAGTTCGCGGACGTTGCCGGGCCAGTCGTAGTCGGTGAGGAGGCGTAGGGCGGCGGGGGAGATGCCGTCGATGGGCCGGGAGGAGCGGGCGAGGAAGTGGCTGGCGAGGGCGGGGATATCGAGTTTGCGTTCGCGGTGGGGCGGGGTATGCAGGGTGACGACGTTTAAGCGATGGTAGAGATCTTCGCGGAAGCGGCCGGCTTTGACTTCGGCGGAGAGTTCGCGGTTGGTGGCGGCGAGGATGCGAGCGTCGAGTTTGATGGTTTGGCGACCGCCGATACGCTCGAACTCGCGCTGCTGGAGAACGCGGAGAAACTTGGCTTGGAGCTGGGGGGCGAGTTCGCCGATTTCGTCGAGGAAGACGGTGCCGCC
>JANODS010001373.1:0-2190 GCA_031412835.1 Acidobacteriota bacterium
CAATTTTTCGGACCACCTCGCGGCGGAAGCCTTCCCGCTCGGCGGTGAGCGTGTAGGGTCCGGGCTCAAGTTGCGGCAGCACGTAGTCGCCGGTACCGGTGGACTTTACGGTTCGCTTCTGGTTGGTATCGGTGTTCGTAATGGTGACGGTGGTGGCCGGAACAGCGGCGCTGGAAGCATCCGTAATTCTTCCCGTGACCGTCGACCGGATGTTTTGGGCCGCGAGCGGAACCAGCAAGCTAATCAGGAGAAGCGTGAGGATCTTCATTTCAATTCCCTTGTTGTATTCGTTGGTTTCTCAAGAAGGCCTAGGCATTTCCGTTTCGCGAAACGGCACCAGAGTGGCAAGACTCTCGTCTCCCATCTCTGGTCGCCAACGGAAATACCTGGCAACGGCCTTTTCGGGGAAGAAATCTAACAGAAGGAAACCGTTTTCTTCAAGGCAGGATTGCTTTTCATCAATGGCAAGATGATGCGGGGGCACAGCCCGAACGCCTCTGGCTCGCGATGGCCAGCTTTGCCCGGTACCGAGAGGTCCTGGCAGAATGGAAACGACCGGGTTGGCCCGCAGGTCCACTTGGCCGGCGCGGGTGATATGGCCTTCGGCGATCGAATGCATGTCGCCGCTGATGAACAACGGGGTTCGCTGACCCTGGGCCGACGCCGCTTTCATCAGGCGGTCATGCTGCGCCAGCCAGCCAGTTTGCCAATACGGCTTGGGCTTGTTGATCGTCAAACTCCCATCGGCGGCCAGGATATCCGGGTACCAGTCGCCCCATTTGCCGGCGCTCCAACCCGGCGGCTGCGACGGGATGTGCACGAGATGATCGACGCCCGAATCAGCCATGCGAGCCATTACCCAATCCTCCGCTTCGCGCGGAATGACGAGGGCGTTCGGGCCAGCCAGCGAGAGGTATCGACGGCAATCGTACAGCAGCAATTCGGCCAGCTTTCCGAAGCGGAGAGTACCAAAACTCTCGCCGGTTCCCGCCGGGGAATCCGCGGCGGACGAGCCGGGCAGACCCAACGGTTGCGTGCGAACTGGCAGGAATTCGGGGTAGTACAACCGCCGGGCCGCCCGACCTAGTTGGAGCATGAAATGGTCTGGCGGAAAGGTGACCATCTTGTCATCGGCGTCGTCGTTTTCGAAATAGTCGTGATCGTCTTGCAGGAAGAATACGGGCAGCCCCCGCAGCCGGGTGCCGTAAAGATTGGCGATCTGCTGGTCGCCGACATGGCGCAGCACGGTTTCATTTGGAGTGCCGAGCACCGGCAAATGCCGAATAAAATGGCCGGTCGCCGCCACAGCGGAAGCAGTGTACCGGGCAGGATGGGTCGACTGCCGAAGGTCCCAATAGATGTGGTCGCCGTTCGCAACCACGGCGTCGGGCTGGAACGAGAGCGCCCGGTCCAGCAGGCGGCCCCGCTGTTCGAGCGAGAGATAGTTCTTCTTCCCGTTGGTGGCGATCAACCGTTCGTCGCCCCCGGCGCACGTATAAATCAGCAGCCGCAAGCGCTGCGGGCGCTCTTCCGGATCGGGCAGCGTTTTTAGTGTCCAAGGGGCGCACAGCGCCTTCTTGGCCGCCGAAAGAAGCTGAAGGCTGTACGCGCGAGCGGGCTGCAACTGATCGGCGTCGAAGGACCAGAACAGGCCGCCCGTATCGCTCTGCCTACCCGCGATCAACCGCCCATCCACCTTCAACCACGGCGCGCGCGCTTGCTTCCGCCGAAACGAAACCTTCACCAAAAAGCGGCGATCATTCGCGGTCGGTAGAATGTGGACCACCTCGCCCGCCTCCCACGCGGACGCCACCGCCGTCGCCGCAAGGCCAGTGAGCAGTGCTCTGCGGTCGATCATCATCCGACGGCCACAAGGCTATCCGTCGTTCGGAAATAGATCGTGCCCTTCAAAATCGCGGGCGTCGCAAAACAGGGTTCCCCCATATGGTTCTGAGCCAGCAGTTCGAATTTCGCACCAGCCTTCACGACGTAAACGTCTCCGTCAAGCGAAGGGATGAACACCTTGCCATCAGCGGCCACGACGGATGCATAAATTTGCGCATCGGCCGACAAACGTTGCTCATAGAGCTTCTCGCCCGTCTTAGCATGTAAGCACCGCAACACGCCGTTCGTATTGCCGAGATAGATGTGGTCGCCGTAAACCACCGGCGTTGAGATGTACGAACCCGC
>JANODS010001374.1:0-1637 GCA_031412835.1 Acidobacteriota bacterium
CGAAACCGGAGGCGTCATCCCCAGTGCCATCGGCCTCGATGGCAAACTCGGAGGCGAACACAAGGGCCAGTGGTGGAAAGGCACATACGGCTGGAACTTCACCATCTTCGACGGAGAACTCGGCCAAATCGCCCATCGCAACTACTTCACCGACGGCACCTGGCCCGGCTTCGGCAACGCCCTCCTCCTCAGCGGAGACCAGTCCTACGTCCAAGTTCTCCGCAAGCAAATGGACATCATTTACGCCCAAAAGAAGGTCGAAAACGGCACCACCCGTCTCCCCCAGATGTACGGAGACCCGCGCGGCTACAAGTTCGACGGCCCCCCCAGTTGGTATCAATACGGCAACAAACTCCATCAGGACCGCCTCATGGAAATCTATCTCCGCTCAATGGACCGCAAGGACCTCGAACGCATCCCCGTCGCCACCACCTATGAACCCACCGACCGCGGCCGTGGCGGCTACGGCGACCCCGACCGAACCAGCGTCTGGCTCGGCTACCTCGAAGGTAAGCTCCCCGACTATCCCGAAAAGGTCCTCAAAGCCGACCTCAGCAAAGTGCGTCAAAAGGTCCAATCCTTCACCGAGGATCAAACCACCGCCGACTCCCGTCTCGCCGACTACTTACTCGATTACAACCCGGCCGCCACCGGAGCGTTACTCAATCTAACCATCGGCGGTTACTTCGCCAACGGCCGTATCTGGACGCTCCACAGCCGCTTCCGCCACTTCGACCCCGTAAATCGCCGCGCCGGCCTCCCGGATGACGTCGCCGCCCTGGTCGAAAAACTCGAAGCAGACAGCGCCCAACTCACACTCGTCAACACCAACCAACTTGAATCCCGCGAGATCATCGTCCAAGCCGGCGGCTACGGAGAGCATCAATTCAACGCCGTAACCATCGACGGCAAAACCACCCCTCTCAACAGTCCCACCCTAACCCTGCGCCTCCAACCCGGCACCGGCACCCGTCTCGCCTTTAAAATGACCCGCTACGCCAACAAGCCCACCTTCGCCTTCCCCTGGGACCGCTCCTGGTACCCTGCTAAGTAGACAAAAATGAAAACGCTGATGCGGATCATCTTACTCGCGGTTACCGACAGCGCCCAAGCGATCGAGGTCAAAAGCCTTTTTTAACCAGCCGCCCTCTCCGGCTCTTGGAAGCACCAAATCGGCGGCAACCCCCGCTGGGCCGATCCCGCGTTCGACGATTCGTCGTGGCCGAACGTCCAAATGCCGGAAGCCGCAGTCCAGCCGACTCTTGGATTGTCCTGACACCGATTCCGCGTCCGGCTCCCGGAGACGATGCCAAACGAACCGCGCCAAAGGCGATCCCGGTGGCGGGCCACGCGCGAGACGCTGTCGTAGCGATCCGCCTCCGTGCGTCCCAGGGCTGATTCGTCGGCACCTTCCCCTGGACTTCGTGAATCGGCACCGAAGACGCAATGAAGGAGCGGGTTCAGACCTTGCTGGGCAAACGGTTACGGAGCTTGTTTGTAATGGACCCCGGAAATTGGACAGCAAATTGATCTTTCCTTAAGTGGTGGGCGGCATTGAAAATAGAGGAGACCCAATGCCCAGAACGCGCAAGAACCACCCACCAGCCCTGAAGGCCAAAGTGGCCGTCGAGGCCATC
>JANODS010001375.1:0-1093 GCA_031412835.1 Acidobacteriota bacterium
ATCTCACCACTTATCGCGGATATTTCAACGGCAAACCCACCACGGACGGCTTTTATAACATTGCGGACGATAGCAAGATCACAAATGAATTCGTCCGATGGGACCACTACCGCAAGCAGTTGCCACCCGGCATCCCAGACAACCGCAAAGCCTTAGCCGCGAAGTATATCAACTCATTCCCCAAAGGATCCGATTCGCAGGCCGCGGGAAACACAATTGCCCAAAGAATCCAGATCTACAACACGGCGAATACCGTCGGTGCCGGCGACACGTCACTAGCCGGGGCACCTGCCATCCCCATCTACCCCGGAACCAAGTCCGAATACCACGCCTGGGTGAAGAGCGAATGCAAAAAACTCGCTAACGAGTTCATGGATTCGATTATGCCGCAGGTAGATCCGCCAACTACCATGCGCGTCCTCCGCTGGCCCAAGCTCTACTGGAGCAACGTCTGGTATAGCATCAACGGAGCTGCCGCCGAGGCAAAAAACCTCGGCATCGGTGGCTATTGCCGCGGCAACGGCCAAGCGTTCTTCTTCTCTCTGGAGGCGCAGGACACTACCTTCGAACACGAAATGGGCCACTCCCTCCTCCTCGCCCACTTCGCCGCCGGCGGCGTCACCAATTTCGCCTGGAAACAACACGACCACAAGTATCCAAACTGCCTGATGGGCTATAACAATGGCAACTTCACGGTGCCCCGCAAGGCCGCCGCCACCGGCGCTGCCATCACAATTTCCACCAATCCCCGCAATCATCTCTGCCCCAAGTGCCTCGCCAAAATCCGCGGCTGGAAAGAAGACGTCTTACCCTGTAATTGGGATCACCCGGATGTATTCTAGGAGTTCTACTGATGCCCGATAGTCCCAAAGTAACTGTAAAAGTAACTCAGCGCGTCCAGGGAGGTGCCCTCTATCCCGAACAAAGCGCCATCTTTGACTTATTCCTTACCAACACCGCCACCGAAACAGCCAACCTGCCGGACTTCGATTCCAACCGCTGGACTCCCGTCTACCGGATCTTCAACTCCGCCGGCGAAAGGCTCCTGGAGTTAACCATCTCCGATCTCTACGCCCGCTTCGGTGCCGAAATG
>JANODS010001376.1:0-1466 GCA_031412835.1 Acidobacteriota bacterium
TGGCCCTCCCAGTCATAGAGACGCGGGCCCCCGAGGCGGGGATTGCTGGCTCGGACGCCGGAGGGGAGGTAAATGTGAACCACCGCAAAGCCGGGGTTAGTGGCGGGTCTCCACCAAAGGCCGACCGGCTTTCCGTCCACCAGGGCGGCAGCGGGCACGGGCAAGCCTACGCCACTCGGTAGCCAGCCCGGCATGCCTGGATATAGGTTCGACGCCGGGCCGGTTGGGATGGGAGAGGCGGAGGTGACCGGAGAGGTAGCCGGGGTCGACGGGCGGACTGAAATCACGAATTGCTCGAAGTCGGTTTGGCAGCTGGACGCCCCTTCGGCGGAGCTGGCGGAGAAGAGGAGGCCGACATACTGGCTCGGGAAGCGGAAGACAGCCAGCGTAACCGGGAGGTTCGAGAAACTGCCGAGCTTGGCCATGGCGGTCCGAGTCAAGTTCACCGGGGCACCAGCGAACTTGAGGGGCCGGGTGGTGGCGGGGCCGGTGATTTGGAACTGGTTCAATACGACCGCCTTCCACTCCGCTTCGAGCTCCTGTTCGACGGAAGCGAGGGCGGGCTGGGCCCCGAACAACCCGAGGCGGCAGAGGAACCGCTTGCCAGGGTCGGTTCGGGTTAACTCCACGAAGTTCTCGGCGACCTTCTCTACGTACCCGGCGGGAGCAACGTAGTTGTACCCGTCAAAGGTTTTGGGTTGGGCGGAGGCGACCGCGAGGGCCCCAAGGAGAGGAAGAAGACGCAACACTTTCCGATGTTAACTCAGATTGTCGGGATTGATCGCTTGCAGATGTGGCAGCAGATTTTGGTGCCACCGAATCCGGTGGGATGGGGCCGCAAGCGCTGCTGTTCATCGATGCCGGGGCTAATCCGGCCCCTGTCGGATGGAGCGCCCGTTCGGCGCAGATCGCCAACCGAGACGAACTTCGCCACTTTGTCTGCCTCGTCCTGCTTTGTCAGGCGGATTTTGGCAGCTTCCGGTACCGGAAGGGACAGGAAGAACCGCGGTTACGGCCTATCCGGACAGAACCCGTCGCGGGCGATTCCTACAATCCCAACTTCCGAGCGGCTGACGAATCGGGTCTTCTCCCGGCAACCCTCTCAAAACCGGGTTCTTGGAGGGAATTCGACGGCTATAGCGAGCCGAGGTACGTTCCATGCACGATTGTAGCGGTGCGGTGCGGTTGGCGCTTGCCAGTGAAAGAACGGGGTATTGTTTCGAATACCCCGCCACCGTTCACTTACTGCTTGTCGAAAATGTAGGTCACGGCCACAGGCTTGCCAGTAGCGTCAGTGCCTTTAGAATTATGCGTCAACGTCTTGCCGTCTTTAGAAATGACGTTTGTACCCGTGAAGTGGTACTTCCCGCCAGCCTTGGATGCTTCGGTGCTGGTCGTATTTGAATCAACTCGATTCGGTGAAGACGGTTGAAAAGCTGGTGGCGTTTTATGTCGAGCAGCACAAC
>JANODS010001377.1:0-3340 GCA_031412835.1 Acidobacteriota bacterium
CCGTGTTTCCGGGGCGGGAAAATTGCGGAACGAAGCCGACGCTGATTCTCGCGACGCCGTATCTCCCTTTCCCTCTATCACATGGCGGGGCAGTTCGAATGTTCAACTTGATGCGGGAAGGCGCGAAAACGAACCGGCAGGTGCTGGTGGCGTTCGTCGAAGAGTTGGCGACACCGCCGGTCGAGTTACTCGCGATTTGCGCCGAGGTGGTGCTCGTGAAGCGCAAGGGTTCGCACCTGCGGACGAGCGCGGAGCGGCCGGACGTGGTGGAGGATTTTGACCGGGCGGACTTTCGGGCCAGCTTAAAGTGGAGCATTCAGAAATGGTCGCCAGCGATTGTCCAGCTTGAGTTTACGCAGATGGCCCTCTACGCTAAAGACTGTTCTCCGGCACGGACGATTCTCGTGGAGCACGATATTACCGTCGACCTGTACGAGCAGTTGCTTGCGCATCGGGAAGACTGGGAAACGCGGCGGCAGTACGGGCAGTGGGTTCGTTTCGAAGAAAAGGCGTGGGCCGAAGTGGACGCGATCGCGGTGATGAGCGAGAAGGATCAGCGGCGAGTCGGGAGGGCGTCGGCGGTGGTGATTCGGAACGGAGTGGACCTGGACCGGTTCCAGCCGATCAACACGGAGCCGGAGGCGCGGCGGCTTTTATTCATCGGCTCGTTCGCCCATTTGCCAAACTTGTTGGCGCTGGAGTTCTTCCTGCGGGAGGTTTGGCCGCTGCTGGAGGGAGTGACGCTGCATGTGATCGCGGGAAAAGACCACGAACGATTCCTGGACGGACGAGGGATCGGGGGGCCGGGGATCGAGCTCGATGGGTTCGTTTCCGATGTGCGGGGGGCATATGCGCGGGCGGCGCTGGTGCTGGCTCCGCTGGTGGCTTCGGCGGGGACGAACATTAAAGTGATGGAAGCGATGGCGATGCGGAAGGTGGTGGTGGCGACGCCGGCGGGGATCAACGGGTTGGATTTGACGAACGGAGTGGACGTGATAGTCAGGCGGACGGGGGCGGAGATGGCGGCGGCGATTGAAGAGTTGCTCAGCGATGCCGGGCGGCGGAAGACGATGGAACTGGCGGCTCGGAAGTCGGCGGAAGAACGATACGGCTGGGACCGTATCGGCGAAGAGCAGGCGGCGTTGTACCATACACTGAGAGATTCTTATGTCGCAAAAGTTATCTGATATCGGCTTGGTCGGGCTCGCGGTAATGGGCCAGAACCTTGCATTAAACATCGCCGATCACGGCTTCCAGATTTCGGTTTATAACCGGACCACGGAGACGATGGAAAAGTTCGTCGCCGAGAACCCGAATACGCCCGGAGGCGTGGTCGGAGAGAAGACGCTGGAAGGGTTTGTCGGCTCGCTGGCGAAGCCGCGGAAGATCATCATTCTCGTGAAGGCGGGCGGCCCCACGGACGCGGTGATCAGCTCGCTGGTGCCGTTGCTGGACCAGAACGACATTATTATCGACGGCGGCAACGCGCTGTGGACCGATACGATTCGGCGCGAGAAAGAGCTATCGGCGAAGGGGCTGCGGTTTGTGGGTTCGGGCGTGTCGGGCGGCGAAGAGGGTGCGCGGTTCGGTCCGTCGCTGATGCCGGGCGGTGATCGATCGAGCTTTGATGAGATCAAACCGATTTGGGACGCGATTGCGGCGAAGGTAGACGCGGAGACCGGAAAACCGTTGACGGGCGCGACGCCGGGGAACCCGATTACCGGCGGGGAGCCGTGTACGACCTACATCGGGCCGAACGGCGCGGGGCATTACGTGAAGATGGTGCACAACGGGATTGAGTACGGCGACATGCAGATGATCTGCGAGGCGTATGCGATTCTGACCCAGTTGGGCGGGTTAACGCCGGCCGAGTGCAGCGCGGTGTTTTCCGATTGGAACAAGGGAGTGCTCGATAGCTTCCTGATTGAGATTACGGCCGATATTTTGCAGCAGACCGACCCCATGAAGGGTGGTCCGTTCGTCGACATCGTGCTGGATACGGCGGGCCAGAAGGGCACGGGCAAGTGGACGAGCGTGAACGCGCTCGACATGGGCGTGCCGGCACCGACGGTGGCCGAGGCGGTTTTTGCGCGGTGTTTATCGGCGGTGAAGGAAGAGCGAGTAGCGGCGGCGGCAGTGTTGCAGGGCCCGGGCAAGACGTATTCCGGCGGCCAGCAGCAGTTGATCCAGATGGTGCACGATGCGTTGTATCTGTCGAAGATTTGTTCTTATGCCCAAGGCTTCCAACTGATGCGGACGGCGCAGGCCGAATACAAGTGGACGCTGAACTTTGGCGATATTGCTCGGATTTGGCGGGGCGGCTGCATCATCCGGGCCGGGTTCCTGCAGAAGATTACCGAAGCGTACGAGCTGAATCCGGAGCTGGCGAACCTGCTGCTCGACCCGTACTTTACGGCTGAGGTGCATCGGTGCCAATCGAACTGGCGGACGGTGATTGCGCTGGCGGCGACGCACGGCGTGAGCGCGCCGACGTTCTTTTCGGCGCTGTCGTACTTTGACGGGTACCGGTCGGCGCGTTTGCCGGCGAACCTGTTGCAGGCGCAGAGGGACTACTTCGGCGCGCATACCTACGAGCGGACGGACTTCCCGCGCGGGAAGTTTTTCCACCTCGATTGGCCCGAGCCGGGCCGCCCGCAAATCGCGGTATGACCCTAGCGCGGTATGCGGCTTTCTACCGCGATCATTTGACCAATTCCGTGCTTCCGTTCTGGCTGAACCATACGCTGGACCGGGAGCACGGTGGCTATTTTTCGGGCGTGGATCGTCAGGGGCGGGTCTATGACCCCCGGAAGTACGTCTGGATGCAGGCCCGGGCGGTTTGGACTTTTCAAACGCTATATAGCACTTTCGACGCCCGACCGGAGTACCGGGAAGCGGCGGAGTTGATCTTTGGTTTTGTCGAGCGGTTCGCGCGGCGGGGGGAGCCGCGGGTTTGGTTCTCGTTGACGCGCGAAGGAGCCCCGGGATACTTTCAGCGGAAGCCCTATTCGGCGGTGTTTGTGGCGCTGGCGTACGTGTCGCAGGGACGGATCGAAGAGGCTCGGGCCCTGTTTTGGCAGATTGAAGGGTGGGTGAAGGACCCGTCCGCGTTGGGCCGGGCCGCGGGGGCGGAGTCGCAGTTGGCGGACATCATGGTGCTGGCGCTGCTCTCCATGGAGTTGATGGCGGTCGACGAAGACCCTCGCTACGCCGAGATCGTGGCTCGGTGCCAACGGGCGGTATGGGCGCATCGCGATGCCGGGTCGGGGTTACTGCTGGAGAACGTCGCTTCACGGGAGTTGCCCGAAGGGCGGATGATTTGCCCGGGCAGCATTCTCGA
>JANODS010001378.1:0-11847 GCA_031412835.1 Acidobacteriota bacterium
CCTCGAAGAAGCCTTAGCCATCGTTCGACAGGAATCCGGCCGCTCCTTCGACCCTACCGTCGTCGCCGTCCTCGCCGCCAACTGCGTCGAGCTCGAACGAAAAGCCAAAATTCGCCGTCCCGCGCGCGTCCGCCTCTCCACCTCCATCCGCGTCGAGCGCGGTGCCGCCCCCGCCGCCGGCTTCGCCGAAGAAGGCAACGGCACCTTGGGATCTCCTGAGCAACCCGAACGCCAACCTCTCGACTTCCTTACTTCCATCGCCGCGGCCCGCCAGGAAGTACAAGCCCTCTTCGAACTCTCCCAAAACTTGGGCAGCTCTCTCAGTCTCAACGAAACACTCTCCGTCCTCGCCCATCGCTTGAAACGAATGATCCCTTATGACTCTATGGCGATCTACTTCGCACGCGACGGAAAACTATATCCAGAGTTTGTCACCGGCGAAAACTTCCGGCTCTTCAGCGCCTTGGAGATCCCCATCGGCCAGGGCCTCAGCGGCTGGGTCGCCGAGAACCGACAGCCCATCCTCAACGGCAACCCATCCGTCGAACCCGGATACCTCAACGACCCTTCCAAATTTTCCACCCTCCGCAGCGCCCTCGCCGTCCCGCTGGAAACAGAAAGCCGCGTCGTCGGCGTCCTCGCCCTCTACGCCGCCACTCGCGATTCCTTCACCGCCGACCACCTCCGCGTCCTCCTCGCGATTAGCTCGAAGTTGTCCCATTCCATCGAAAATGCCCTGAAGTACCAGCTCGCCGAGACGACCTCAACCACCGACTTTCTCACCGGCCTACCGAACGCGCGCAGTCTGTTCGTCCAGATGGACGCCGAACTCAGCCGCTGCCGCCGCACCGGCACCACTCTCGAAGTCCTCGTCTGCGATCTCAACGGCTTCAAACAGATCAACGACCGGCATGGCCATCTCGAAGGCAATCGCGTCCTCAAGGAGTTCGCCACGCTCCTCAAAGAAACCTGCCGCGACTCTGACTACGTCGCCCGCATGGGCGGCGACGAATTCGTCATCCTCATCCCCGGCTTACCCCCGGCCGCCATCGCCCAACGCATCGCCCAGTTCTCCCTACTCGCCCAGCAAGCCAGTTACACCGTCTGCGGAGAACGCTCGCTCTCGGTTTCCATTGGGTCCGCGTCTTTCCCCAACGACGGCGAAGACACCGAAAAAATCGTCGCCATCGCCGACCAACGGATGTACAAAGCAAAAGCAGACAGCCAGATCAACTCCGCACGCCTCGCCGACCCGGTTCAGCGCCCATCGCTGAAGCCTCTCGCCGCGCCCTTGGTCCATTAGTCGAGCCGCTTCACCAACTCCAACTCGCCCACCCGCACCCGACTATCCGACAAAAACAAGATGCCGCCCAAGTTCACCTCCTCCTCCGCTCGATACCGCCCTCCCTCCTCCGGTGCCTCACTCACCCGCAGCAACAGCTCCCCGACCCCCGTCACCTCGTAGCTCCCCGCATATACCAGCGGCACCCCTACCCGGCTAACCTCCTCCAACCGAAACGTCCCCTCTTTCGTAAATCCAAATCCCAGCAGCGCCGCGTTCCGCCCCTTCTGCCGCGCTCCCGGCTGCCGCGCCGTCCAACGGCCCTCCAATCGCTCACGCACCGTCCTCTCCCCCCACAAAACCATCGGCCACCCCAACAAAATTCGCCGTCCCATCTTCATACCCCCGATTCTCCTATAAACTCAAGGTGCCCATGCATCCTCCCGCGCCTCCGGCGGAAACCTCCTGGCGCGACCGCCTCCGCGCCCTCCGCAACATCCCCCCGCTCGCAACCATGGTCTGGGAAACCTCCCCTTCCCTCGCCGCCGCCAGCATCTTCCTCCGCCTCCTCGCCTCCCTCCAACCCGTCGCCTTCCTCTGGATCGCCAAGCTCATCATCGACCGCGTCGTCCTCGCCGTCTCCACCCACTCCCCGCCCCCCGCCGACCTCTGGCCCCTCGTCGCCGCCGAACTCGCCCTCGCCATCGGCGGCGACCTCCTCAGCCGCACCGTCAACCTCTGTGAATCCCTCCTCGGCGACCGCTTCGCCAACCACGTCTCCCTCCGCCTCATGCGCCACGCCGGCCGCCTCGACCTCGCCCACTTCGAAGACCCCATTTTCTACGACAAACTCGAACGCGCCCGCCGCCAAACCACCTCCCGCCTCGGCATGCTCACCCAACTCGCCGGCCTCGCCCAAAGCGGAATCACCCTCGTCTCGGTCTCCCTCGCCGTCGCCACCTTCTCCGGATGGCTCCTCGTCCTCCTTCTCGCCGCCCTCCTCCCCGTCTTCTGGGGCGAAACCCGCTTCGCCCTGCTCGCCTACTCCCTCCTTTACCGCTGGACCCCCGAACGCCGCGAACTCGATTACCTCCGCATGCTCGGTGCCTCCGTCTCCACCGCCAAAGAAATCAAAATCTTCGGCCTCAGCGATTTCCTCCTCCAACGCTCCCAATCCCTCTTTCTTCGCTATTACGCCGAAAACCGCGGCCTCGCCATCCGCAAAGCCATCACCGGCTTCCTCCTTAACCTCCTCCCCACCGCCGGCTACTACGCCGCCTACGCCTACATCCTCGCCCGCACCGTCCAAGGCCACCTCTCCGTCGGCGACCTCACCTTTCTCGCCGGTGCCTTCCTCCGCTCCCGCTCCAGCATGGAAAGCGTCTTCGGCGGCCTCTCCAACGTCTCCGAACAAGCCCTCTACATCCAAGATCTGTTCGACTTCTTCGCCACCGAATCCAACCTCGAAAACCGCCCCAACCCCATCCCCGCTCCCCGCCCCATCCGCCAAGGCTTCGAGTTCAAAAACGTCAGCTTCTCCTATCCCGGCCGCCCCCAACCCGTCCTCAACGACGTTTCCTTCCACCTCGAAACCGGCCAAAAAATTGCCCTCATCGGCGAAAATGGCGCCGGGAAAACTACAATCGTAAAACTCCTAGCCCGCCTCTACGACCCCACCGCCGGCCAAATCCTCCTCGACGGCGTCGACCTCCGCGACTACTCCCCCGCCGAAATACGCCGCGAAATCGGCGTCATCTTCCAAGACTACGTCCGCTTCGACATGCTCGCCCGCGAAAATATCGGCCTCGGCAACGTCGATCTCCTCGCCGACGACGCCCGCATTCAAGACGCGGCCGCCAAGTCCCTCGCCAACACTGTCATCGATTCCCTCCCCCACCAATACGACCAAATGCTCGGCCGACGCTTCGCCGGCGGCAGCGACCTCTCCGCCGGCCAGTGGCAGAAGATCGCCCTCGGCCGCGCCTACATGCGCGACGCCCAACTCATCATCCTCGACGAACCCACCGCCTCCCTCGACGCCCGCGCCGAATTCGAAGTATTCCAACGCTTCGCCGAACTCACCCGCGACAAAATGGCCGTCCTCATCAGCCACCGCTTTTCCACCGTCCGCATGGCAGACCGCATCCTCGTCCTCGAAGATGGCCGCATCTCCGAACAAGGCTCCCACGCCGAACTCCTCGCCCTCGGCCGCCGCTACGCCGAACTCTTCCACCTCCAAGCCGCCGGCTACAGATAGTGATAAAATTTCCCCAAACCGATTATCATTCGCAAATCGGTAAAGGAGAATGCTTCCACGATGAAAACGAAACACTTGCTTTGGCCCCTGGTTTGCGCCAGCACATTGCTCTCTCAACAAGATCGCGGCCTTATCACTGGCACTGTCAAAGACCCCACCGGAGCCACCGTCGCCGGTGCCCGCGTCACCGTAACCCAAACCCAAACCAACTCTAGATACACGTCCGTCTCCACCGACGCCGGCGACTACACCCTCCCCTCCCTCTCCATCGGCACCTACACCGTCCGCATCGAGAAAGAAGGCTTCAAGGCCTTCGTCGGCAAAGACCTCAACGTCGCCGCCTCCAGCGTTAACCGCCTCGACGCCATCCTCGAAATCGGTACCAGTCAACAGACCATCGAAGTCAGCGCCAGCGGCTCCCAGGTGCAGACGGAAAATGCCAAAATCCAAACCTCGGTCGCCAATAAACTCGTCGATTCGCTCCCCCTCGTCGTCTCCGGCAACATGCGCAGCCCCTTCGATCTCGCCCTCCTCGCCCCCGAAGCCAAAGCCCCCAACAACGGCAATGACAACTTCGCCCTCGGCGGCGGCCAGGCAGCCTCCTACGGCATAACCCTCGACGGCGTCTCCGCCGCCACTGGCCGTGCCCTCCAAACCTCCTGGGCCGCCCTCAACACCCCGCCCCTCGACGCCGTCGCCGAATTCACCGTTGACTCCAACGGCTTCAAGGCCGAATACGGTCGCGCCCTCGGCGGACTCATGTCCTTCGTCTCCAAAGGCGGCTCCAACGAGTTCCACGGCAACGCCTTCGAGTTCCTCCGCAACGAAAAACTCGACGCCAACTTCTTCGCCAACAACCGCGCCGGACGCCCCCGGCCCATCGTCAAGCAGCATGACTTCGGTGCCACCATCGGCGGACCCGTCTTCATCCCTAAACTCTACAACGGCAAGAACAAAAGCTTCTTCTTCGTCGCCTACGAAGGCTTCCGCAACCGCGAAGGTGCCAATCCGTCCTTCCTCTCCGTCGCCCCCCGCGAATTCTACAACGGCGACTTCTCCAACTGGGTCGACTCGGCCAACCGCCAAATCCCCATCTTTGATCCCAACACGACCCGCCTCGTCAACGGCGTCCAAGTCCGCGATCAATTCCCCAATAACCAAATCCCCACCAACCGCATCGACGCCCTCTCCCGCCGCATGCTCGAACTCGGCCAAACCGCTCTCCCCAACACCGGCGGCATCCCCGGAACCTCTGCCTACGTTCGGAACAACTACCTCCAAACCGGCACCGGCCTCCAACCCTTCAATAAACTCAGCATCCGCGGAGACCATAACATCGGCGACAAACACAAGCTCTCCGGTTTCTACGGCCGCAACACCCGCGCCACCAGCCCCGGCACCTCCGGCCCCGTCGGCCTCCCCGGCTTCCTCAACGGCAATAACTACAACGACACTCTCGCCAAGCAATACCGCATCAGCTGGGACTGGACCATCAGCCCCACCACCTTCAACCGCTTCTACGCCGGCGGCAACGATTGGAAAGAAATCAATCGTGCCCTCGCCGTCGGTGCCCAAAACTGGAAAGATCGCGTCTGCCTCGGCAACGTCCCCGATTGCAATAACAATCTCCTCAACGTCAGCTTCGGCGGCGACTTCACGAACTGGGGCGGCCCCTCCGACAACGGCTCCGAAAACAACACCTTCAGCTTCAACGACGACCTCACCATGGTCCGTGGCAAGCACACCCTCAAAATGGGCATGACCTATGAGATGGTTCACTACAACGGCTTCGGCCAGCAGAACATCCAGGGCCAGGTCAGCTTCAACCGCCGCGTCACGGGCCAAATCGGCGACCTCGCCAACCTCACCGGCAATGGCTTCGCCTCCTTCCTCCTCGGCGGAGCCATCACCGGTAACATCCACACGCCTCGCTACGTCCCCCAACGCTACCCCTACATCGGTGGCTATATCCAGGACGATTGGCGCGTCAGCAAGCGGTTCACCATCAACTACGGCCTCCGCTACGACGTCAACATCTCCCCGTACTCCGCCCTCGATCAGTTCTCTGATTTCTCGCCCACGCGGCCCAACCCCGGTGCCAACGGCCGCCCCGGCGCCCTCATCTTCGCCGGCACCGGCGAAGGTCGCGAAGGCAAGCGCCGCCTCGTCGATACCTGGTTCGGCGGCCTCGGCCCCCGCATCAGCATGGCCTACACCTTGAACGATAAAACCGTCATCCGCGCCGGCGCCGCCCGTACCTTCGCCGTCGTCCGCGCCGTCGGCGGCTCCACCCACTTCCAGGGCTTCGTCCAAATCTACGACGTTCCCCAGGCCGACCCCCAGGGCTTCGCCCCCACCTTCAGCTTGGCCAGCGGCTTCCCCGCCTGGCCCAAGCCGCCCTTCCTCACGCCCGATTTCAACAACTACAACAACCAACCCTGGTGGCAGAACAACGAAGTCAGCCGCGCTCCAGAGAACATCTCCTACACCCTCAACGTCCAGCGTCAGGTCTCCAAAGACATGGTCGCCGAAGTCGGTTGGAACTACGTCCGCGGTACCCACCTCCAGGCGGGCCTGCTGAATTACAATCAGCTCGACCAGCGCAACCTCCCGGCCAACCTCAGCCCCTTTACGAATGAAGGCCGAGCCCTGCTGAACTCGGCCATCTCCTCCCCCGCGGCACGCGCGGCGAACGTACCCATCCCGTTCCCGTCCTTCCGCTCCAACCTCAGCTCCGCCTGGGCCCTCCGGCCTTTCCCCCAGTTCAACACCATCGATACGGCGGGCGGAGTCGGCGACCGCAGCGGCAGCTCGAAGTACCATTCGCTTGTTCTCAAACTCGAAAAGCGTTACACCAGCGGCATGACCTTCCTCGGCTCCTATGTCTTCTCGAAGGTCATCACCGACGCCGATAGCGCCTGGGTCGGCGGTGCCGCCATGGACCACTACAACCGTCGTCTCGAAATGTCCATCGGCCAACTCGACGTCACCCACAACATGAAACTCAGCTACGTCTACGACCTCCCGTTCGGCAAGGGCCGCAAGTGGCTGACGAGCGGCGGTGTCGGCGACGCCTTCCTCGGCGGCTGGTCCATCGGCGCCGTCCACACCTACAGCTCCGGCACCCCCATCAACATCAACACCACCGTCGGCTTCCCCATCTTCGCCGGCGCCAACCGACCCACCATCAGCACCTATGACAACTGGCGCGCACCCTACACCGGCGATCGCTTCGATCCCTTTGCCACCGGTGCCCGTTACATCAATCGCGACGTGTTCCCCGCCCAACCCACCGACCGGTTCGGCAACATGACTCGCTACAACCCCAACTTCCGCTATCTGCCCAACCTGAGCGAAAACCTCAGCATCCAGAAGCGGTTCAACCTCGGCAGCGATCGCTTCTACGCCCAACTCCGCGGCGAAGCCTTCAACCTGTTTAACCGCACCCAATGGGGCGGCGTCGGTGGCGCGCAGACGCTGCAAGATCCGAACTTCGGCATCTGGCAGAATCAGATCAACACCCCCCGCCGTCTCCAAATCGCCCTGAAGCTATACTTCTAGGCCCAACCCCAATAGCGCGGAAGGCTTCCCCACTCGGAGGCCTTCCGTTATACTCTCCCCATGCGCGTCGCCCTCCTCCTCCTCGCCCTCTCCCCCCTCCACGCCGAAAGCTGGGCCGCCTACCGCGGCACCCAAGCCGCCGGCATCTCCGCCCAATCCGCCCCCCTGCACTTCAACGCCGACCCCTCCGCCGGGCCCCTCAAGTCCGTCCTCTGGCGCACCCCCATCCCCGGCCTCAGCCACTCCAGCCCCATCCTGTGGGGCGACCATCTCTACGTCGCCACCGCCGTCCGCGCCAAAGGCGAAGCCCCCCTCAAAATCGGCCTCTACGGAGCCGGCGACTCCGCCGACGACAACTCCGAACAATCCTGGAAGCTCTTCTGCCTCCACCGCAAAACCGGCCGCGTCATCTGGGAACGCACCGCCCACTCGGGCCTCCCCCGCGCCCCCCGCCACACCAAAGCCACCCACGCCAACACCACTCTCGCCACCGACGGTAAACACCTCGTCGCCTTCTTCGGCTCCGAAGGCCTCTACACCTACGACCTCTCCGGCAAGCTCCTCTGGAAGCAGGATCTCGGCGTTCTCGATATGACCCCCAACGACGACCGAAAACTCTCCTGGGGCTTCGCCAGTTCTCCCACCCTCGCCGGAGACCGCGTCATCGTCCAGTGCGACGTCAAGTCTGGCTCCTTCCTCGCCGCCTATTCGCTCGCCGACGGTAAGCAACTCTGGCGCACCGACCGCAACTCCGCCTCCACCGCCAGTTGGGGCCCCCCCGGTGTCTTCGGCGATCTCATCGTCTGCAACGGCTACCCCTTTCTCGCCGCCTATAGCCGTCTCACTGGCAAAGAGCAATGGCGCGTCCCCGCCGGCGGCGACGTTCCCGTTCCCGTCCCCTTCATGGCCAACGGCCTCATCTACATCGCCCAGGCCCATGGCAAATCCAGCCCCCTCTACGCCCTCCGCCCCGATGGCTCCCAAGCCTGGCGCGAAGAGCGCAACGGAGCCTACCTCTCCACCCCCGTCGCCCACGAAGGCCTCATCTACAGCGTCACGAGCAACGGCATCCTCAAGGTCTACGACGCCCTCACCGGCCAAAAACAGTTCGAACAACGCCTCGGCACCGGCACCACCGGCTTCACCGCCTCCCCCGTCGCCGCCAAAGGCCGCGTCTACGTCTTGAGCGAAGACGGTGAAGTCTACGTCCTCAAACCCGGCCGCCAGTTCGAGCAGCTAGCCAAAAACCAGCTCGGCGAAATCGCCCTCGCCACCCCCGCCGTCGCCGACGGAACCCTCTACTTCCGTACGAAGAGCAGCCTAATCGCCATCCGCGACTAAACAAACAGGAACCATTTCCCAATCCGTCCGTATAGCCATAGGATGGAAACCTTCCTCCAAGACCTCCGCCACTCCCTCCGCCTCCTCTCCCAGGCCCGAGCCTTCACCCTCGCCGCCGTCCTCGCCCTCGCTCTCGGCATCGGCCTCAACACCGCCATCTTCTCCGTCGTCAACGCCGTCCTCCTCAAACCCACCCCCTTCCCCCAATCCGACCGCCTCGTCTTTTTCAATACGAACTCCCCCCAAGGCAGTAACACCGGTGCCTCCCCCGCCAAATTCGCCCACTGGCGACAGCAAACCGCCGCCGTCGAACACGCCTCCGCCTACTCCGACGGCGTCCTCAACTGGACCGGTCGCGCCTTCCCCGAGCAACTCCGCTCTGCTCAAGTCTCCGTCGATTACTTTCGCCTCTTCGGCGCCCAAGTCCTCCGTGGCCGCACCTTCACCGCTGAGGAAGACCAACCCAAAGGCCCCCACGTCGCCGTCATCCGCGAATCCCTCTGGCGCCGCCGCTTCGCCGCCCAGGATTCCGCCATCGGCCAAACCATCGAACTCGGCAACGAACCCCACACCATCATCGGCATCCTCGCCGACTCCTTTGACGCCTCCGACCTCGGCAACCAACCCGAAGTCTGGGTCCCCTTCCAACTCAATCTCCAGTCCGGCGATCAAGGCCACTACTTCAACGCCGCCGCCCGCCTCAAGCCCGGCGTCTCGCTGCAACAAGCCAACGCCGCCCTCGCCGCCTCTGCCCAGGGCTTCAAAACCATCTACCCTAATTCGCTCGATCCCACCGAATCCTTCGGCGTCGAATCGCTTGCCGAATCCCTCGTCTCGAACGTCCGCCCCACGCTCCTTGTCCTCCTCGCCGCCGTCGGCCTCGTCCTGCTCATCGCCTGCGCTAATGTCGCCAACCTCCTTCTCGCCCGCGCCATCGCCCGCCGTCGAGAACTCGCCCTGCGCGCCGCGCTCGGTGCCTCCCGCGGTCGTCTCATCCGCCAACTCCTCACCGAAAGCCTTCTCCTCTCCTTTGCCGGTGCCGCCCTCGGCCTCGCGCTTGGATCGGTCGGCATGCGCACGCTCCTCCTCGTCAACACCGCCGGCCTCCCCCGCGTCGGGGAAGCCGGTGCCCTGGTCAGCCTCGATGCCCGCGTCCTCCTCTTCACCGTCGGCCTGGCCTTCTTCACCGCCCTCCTCTTCGGCCTTCTCCCCGCCTTCCAAATCTCCCGCGTCGATCTCACCGCCACTCTCAAAGAAGGCGGCTCCCGCTCGGGCAGCGGCTTCCGGCAAAACAAATCCCGCATGATTCTCGTCGTCTCGGAAATCGCTCTCGCCGTCGTCCTCGTCATCGGCGCGGCCCTTCTCATCCGTACCTCCGTCGCCCTCCAATCCGTCCAACCCGGCTTCACCACGGAAAACATTCTCACCATGCGCATGTCCCTCGCCGGCAAGCAGTACTCCACCGCCGCCGCCGTCGAACGCCTCGCCCGCGCCGGACGCGAACGCCTCCTCGCCCTCCCCGGCGTGCTCTCCGCCACCGCCGCCTGCTGCATCCCTCTCGAAGGTGGCTACGGCCTCCCGTTCCGCATCCTCGGCCGCCCCATCCAGGATCGGCCCTTCCACGGCGGCGGCAGTTGGCTCACCATCTCCCCGGCTACTTCGACACCTTCCAAATCCCCGTCGTCAAAGGCCGCATATTTGACGATCGCGACTCCGGCCCCGCCCAACAGGTCGTCGTCATCAACGAGGCCATGGCCAAAGAGTTCTGGGCGGATAAAGACCCGCTCCAAGACCGCATCCTGATCGGAAAAGGCGTCATGCCCGCCCTCGAAACCGAACAACCCCGCCAGATCATCGGCGTCGTCCGGGATGTCCGCGATGGCGGTCTGAACCGGAACCCCCGCCCTGCCATGTACGTGCCTAACGGCCAAATCCCCGACGCCCTCCAAGCCCTCAACGGCAACATCTCCCCTCTCCGCTGGGTCATCCGTACCCAGGGCGACCCTGGCCCTCTCATCACCCCCATGCAAGAGCAACTCCGCCAAGCCTCCGGCCTGCCCGTCACCGACGTCCGGACAATGTCTCAAGTCGTCTCCCGCTCCACCGCCCGAGACCGTTTCCGCATGGCCCTCATGTCCATCTTCGGCTTCGTCGCCCTCCTCCTCGCCGCCATCGGCGTCTACGGCCTCATGGCCTACGCCGTTCAGCAGCGAACCCAGGAAATCGGTATCCGCATGGCCCTCGGAGCTCCCATCAGCGCCGTCCGCGGTATGGTACTTTCCCAGGGAATGCGCCTAGCCCTCGCCGGAGTCGCCATCGGCACCGCCTCCGCGTGGGCCCTCGCCCGCTTCCTCGAATCGTTCCTTTACGGCGTCAAACCCAACGACCCCCTCGTCTTCATCTTGACCCCCGTCGTCCTCGCCGCCACCGCCTTCGTCGCCGTCCTCCTCCCCGCCCTCCGCGCCACCCGCATCGACCCCCTCGACGCTCTGCGTCAGGAATAGATGACGCATTGCGCCACGAATGATTCTGTGATGTCATAGGCCCCAAATCAAATGGCCCGCCTACACGTCTTCTTCTTAGCTCTCCTAGCCCTAGCCCAATCGCCCACCTATAAAGTCGGCGACCGCGTCGAAGCCCACGACGTCGGCTGGTACAAAGGCGCCGTCACCATCGTCGGCACCGGAACCAACCAAGGTCAATACTTCGTCAAATACGACGATTTCTCCATCGGCCGCTACTTTTCCCCCGCCGACCTCCGCCCCGGCGGCCCCCCCGCCGCCGCCGTCACGGCCAAAGCCCCCGTCCCCGCCTCCACCACCGGCCCCCGCCCCGGCAAATACAATATCTATTCTTACGGTGCCGTCGCCGCCAACCCCCTCTACCTCGGCCACCTCGAAATCCTCCCCGGCGGCCAATACCGCGTCTCGCGCACCAGCGCCGGCCCCTATTACGGCGAAGGCACGTTCCGCTTCAACACCGCCGCCAACGCCGTCGAATGGCTCACCGGCCCCTACGCCACCCCCGATTGGGCCGGCAAATTCTCCGAGGAAGCCGGCCGCCACCGAATCGCCCTCCGCGCCCGAACCATCGCCACCAACTCCCCGTAATCCCCCCGTAACCCGCCCCTGCTAAACTCGCAGAAGCATATGCGCCGCCTCCTAGCCGTCTCCTTCTCCCTCCTCGCCCTCGTTGCCACCTACCGCCTCACCGGCCAGCCCGACCCCAAAGTCACCCCCGCCGATCTCCACCGCCCCACCGCCAACCCGGACCGCATCATCCTCACCTGGTCCGCCGACCCCGCCACCACCGCCTCCATCACCTGGCGCACCTCCCCCGCGGTCACCAAACCCGTCGTCCAATTCGCCCCCGCCGAAGACGGCCCCGCTTTCGTCAAAACCGCCAC
>JANODS010001379.1:0-1463 GCA_031412835.1 Acidobacteriota bacterium
GGACGTTGATCTGGTTGGCGATGCGGTTGAGCATGCCGAAGGAGATGTCGATAAGGAGGAGGACGATCAGGAGGGGCGCGGCGATTTGGAGGGCGATGACGAGCGAGTTGGCGCTGAGGCGGGCGGCGGCTTCGAAGAGAGCGGTGGAGCCGGGGCCGATTTTGGGGAAGCTGAGAATGGGCAGCGTCGTGAAGCTGTTGGCGAGGGCGCTGAGGAAGAGGAGATGGCCGTTGCTGGCGACGAATAGGGCGATGGCGGCTTGGATTTTGAGTTGGCCGAGGAGGGAGGCGGGGCCGGGGAGTTGGGGGGCGACGTAGTTGAGTTGGTTCATGCCGCGTTGCGTATCGATGAGGACGCCGGCGGCTTGGATTCCGTAGAAGACGAACTGGCAGACTACGCCGAGGAGGAAGCCGACCATGACTTCTTTGACGAGGAGGGCGACGAAGAGGAGGGTGGTTAGCGGGGCGGCGGGGGTTTGCGAGATGTGGGGGAGGACGAGGGCGGCGATCATGGCCGCGAGGCCGACGCGAACGCGGGGGGGCACGGATTGGCCGCCGAAGAAGGGGGCGAGGAGGATGGCCGGGAGGAGGCGGGCGAGGACGAGGCCGAAGAGGAGGAGGTAGGTTTCGAGATTGACGCGGACGCCGCCGACGGCGAGGAGGCGTTGGGCTGTGGCGATGAGGTCCATTTACTTGATGAGGGCGATGGATTCGAAGATGACGGCGGTGAAGCGGACGACCTGCCAGAGCATCCAGGGGCCGGCGAGGGCGAGAGCGCCGAAGACGGCGACGAGCTTAGGGACGAAGCCGATGGTTTGATCCTGGATCTGGGTGGTGGCCTGGAGGAGGCTCGTCGTAAGGCCGATGGCCATGGCGACGAGCATGGGGACGGCGGAGACCATGAGCACGAGAAGCAGGCCTTCGCGGAGGAGTCGGAGAATGGCGTCGGGATCCATAGGGTTTCAGAGATAGCTGAGGACGAGGCCGCGGACGATCATGTACCAGCCGTCGACCATGACGAAGAGTAAGAGTTTGAAGGGGAGCGAGACGACGCTGGGCGAGAGCATGCTCATGCCCATGGCGAGGAGGATGTTGGCGACGACCATGTCGACGACTAAGAAGGGCAGGAATATGAGAAAGCCGATGAGGAAACCGTTCTTTAGTTCGCTGGTTACGAAGGATGGGATGAGGACGCGAAAATCCTCTTTGTCGATAGGAACGATGGTTTCGCCGGGGGGGCGGGACTGCTGTTCGAGGCGGGCGGAGAGCTCCATGAACAGGGCGCGATCTTTGACGTGGCTGTGGCGGGCGAGGAATTTCCGGAGGGGTTCTTTGCCGCGGTCGGCGGCGTCGAAGAGGCCTTTGACGCTGGCTTCGGTGAAGATGCCTGGGGTGCCGGGGATGGGGCCGGCGGCTTCGTACATCCGAGTGGCGACGGGGCTCATGATAAAGAGCGTGAGAATG
>JANODS010001380.1:0-13100 GCA_031412835.1 Acidobacteriota bacterium
CAGCCCCGGGGACACGATGATCCACCCGCTAACCAATCGTATCCCCGGTTACTCTACGCCGCGCAGACGTTTTACTCCCCTGAAACTGCGCCGTCACAGGTCCCCCCTCTTCCGCGAGTTTTGCCGAAAGGCTATCCGTCGTGGTGGCCCTATTCAATTCCTCCGAAAGGCGATGGAACAGGAGGACTCCGCGAGCTAGCCGGAGGTACACTGAAGGGGTACTATGCTCTTCCGACTTTCGGCTGCTCTCTTGGTGACGTTATTGCCCCTCTCCGCGCAAGGGGAACTTTCCGGGCGGCGCGCCCCCGGGTTTGCACTACCTGACTTGAACTTGAACTATCATGACCTGGCAGATTTGCAGGGTCGAGTGGTTTTGATTGAGATCATGCAGACGAGTTGCCCACACTGCAAGACTCTCACGGCCACGCTCGAGAAAGCGAAGGAGAAGTACGGCAACAAGATCGCCGTTTTGCACATCGTCAATCCTCCTGACAATCAAGACACCGTAAAAACGTACATGAAAGAGAACGGGGTCACTTCGCCGATGCTGTTCGATTGCGGTCAGATGGCAGCCTCGTACTTGATGATCAGCCCGCAACGGCCTTCCATAAGCGTCCCTCATCTCTTTGTGATAGACCAGAGCGGGTTCATCCGAAATGATTTTGGCCACTCCGAGGCTACCCGCGGCATCTTTGAAGGTTCGGGGCTCGATGCCGAGATCGACAAGGCGCTGGCCCCGAAGCCCGCAGCGAAAAAGAAGTAGTTCGTCGTTAAAAATTCGATAAGCTGTCAGAGACTCTTACCGGCATGCCTGCAGACACACTTACCCTGATCGACAACCGAACCGCGAAGACATACGAGCTTCCCATTAAAGATGGCACCATCAAGGCCACCGATCTGAGGCAAGTCAAAGTCGACGCCAATGATTTCGGCATGATGACCTACGATCCCGCCTATATGAATACGGCGGCGTGCAAAAGCCGGATCACCTTTATCGATGGCGACAAAGGAATCCTCAACTATCGGGGCTATCCGATCGAGCAACTCGACGAAGGCTCCTACATCGAAAGCGCTTACCTGCTCCTCAACGGCGAACTGCCCAATGTCGCGCAACTGGCGCAGTTCAATGCCGAACTGCTGGAACGGGTGGAACTGCCGGCCTTCTTTGATCGGTTCTTCGATGGCTTCGAACAGCACGCGCACACGATGTCGATGTGGATGGCCGGCCTCGCCGCACTCTCGGCCGCCTATCCGGAATCGCGCAAGGTGTTGGATGCGTCGGTGCGCAAAGAATTTATTTTGCGGGCCATTGCTCAAGTGCTGACGCTGGCGGCATACGCCTATCGTCGCGGACAGGGCCTCTCGTTGATTCGGCCGAAAGCGGGACTGGGCCTTGTCGACAATTTCGTGCACATGCTTTTTGAAAAGGAGCCGCACCCGGTTCTTGTGCGGGCGCTTGATGTCTTGTTCATCCTGCACGCCGATCACGAGCAGAACTGTTCGACCTCCACCATGCGTTTGGTGGGAAGTTCGCAAGCCGATCCGTTTACGTCGCTTTCCGCGGCCGCCGGGGCGCTGTTTGGTCCGCTTCATGGCGGGGCGAATGAAGCGGTATTGAAGATGCTCCACCAGATCGGCAGTGTCGAACACATTCCGGAATTCATTGCCCGAGTCAAGGCTGGCGAAGGCCGCTTGATGGGCTTCGGCCATCGAGTCTACAAAAACTACGATCCGCGCGCCAGAATCGTGAAGCAGACGGCGGAAGCGGTGTTCGCCGTTACTGGCAAGAATCCGCTTCTGGATGTGGCCGTGGAGCTCGAGCGGATCGCCCTGAGTGACGAGTATTTCATCAAGCGCAAGCTCTATCCCAACGTCGATTTCTACTCCGGCTTGATTTATGAGGCGATGGGCTTCCCGGCGGACATGTTTACTGTTTTGTTCGGAGTGGCCCGGACGTCCGGATGGCTCGCCCAATGGGAAGAGTTGCTTTGCGACGAGGATCAAAAGATTGGCCGCCCGCGACAGATTTTCCTGGGCGAAGGGAAGCGCGACTACGTCACTTTGGAGAATCGCAAGTAGCGGATTGCTGGCGCTGCTGCCGGCCCTGGCGAGTGAACTGCATACGGCAGCACGCGCCGGGGACGTCCAGCGTGTGTTGGAATTGTTGCGTTCCGGGGTGCCGGTCTCCGCACCGGATACCCTAGGCGGCACCGCGCTCCACGACGCGTCGTGGAGCGGACACAGAGAGGTGATCGAAACTCTGCTGGCGGCCGGCGCCGACGTGAATGCCCGCCACACCGAGGGCGGATCGACCCCGCTGCACTATGCGATCATCACCAATCGCGGGCCCATTGTGGCGATGCTCCTCGCGCGCGGCGCTGATTTGGGGGCGCGCGACCGGGCTGGTTCAACCGTGCTTCACCTTGCGGCCAATCGCGGATACGAAGAGTTGGTGGAGTTTCTGATTTCTAAGGGCGCGAAGGTGGACGAAGAAGACGAGAGCGGCGTGACGCCGTTGGAAGAGGCCGCCTGGAAGGGGCAGGCGACGATCGTGACGATCTTGCTGCGGCACGGCGCAAACGCCAACCATCGGAACCCGCGCACGAAGGCAACCCCATTGCACGCGGCGGCCCAGAAGGGTCACCCCGAAGCGGCCAAGCTCCTATTGACGGCAGGGGCGTCCCCAACCGCGCTGGACGGCGAAGGCACGCTGCCGCTCGATTTGGCGTTGCGATTTCGGCAGGTCGCCGTGGCGGACGTTCTTTTGGCGGGCGGCACCAAGCTCGACAAAGTCCAGTCCCGTCTCGAAGCCGCGGTGGTTGCCGGGCAGATCGAGCTTGTACAGTGGTTTCTCGCCCACGGCGGACGCGGCGACGCGCTTACCGGATTGGGATCCACCCTGCTCCACGATGCGGCGCTAAAGGGCCACTTGGAGGTACTGCAGGCGCTGCTCGGAGCCGGGAGCAAGGTCACGGTGCTCAACGCCATCGGGGCCAGTGCGCTACACGACGCGGCCTTGGCTGGCCAACGGTCCGCGGCGGCGTTGCTGCTCGACCGAGGCGCGGCAATCGACCTGCAGGAGCGAGAGACCGGTGCCACGCCACTCTTTCTCGCCGCCTCGTGGGGAAGGTTGAACGTGGTCGAGCTTTTGCTCGAACGCGGGGCGAACCGCCGGCTCCGCAACAAGGCTGGCAAATCCCCTCGCGAGATCGCGAAGGAAAATGGGTATACGGAATTGGCCGAAATCCTTTGAAAGGAAGCAAACCTGAACATGTTGCCGAATGATTCTGAACTGATGCCGATGCTGCGGGAGCGCGTATTCAGCGCGTTGTTGGGCGATGTCCTCGACAAGATGGGCCTGCTGCACCAGTTTCTGCCTCCCGCGGTCAGGCCGCTGCGGGACGACATGATCGTCGCGGGCCGCGCGATGCCGGTCCTTGAAATCACGCTGCCCGAGGACGCCGACCCGCTGCGCAAGCCCTTCGGCCTGATGCTGGAGGCGCTCGACGATCTGAAGCCGCTCGAAGTTTATGTCGCCGCCGCGGGGATGCCGCCGTATGCCCTCTGGGGCGAACTCATGTCGACGCGTGCCCATCAGTTGGGCGCGGCCGGAGCCGTGATGGACGGCTACTCTCGGGATACGGCTGGCATCCTGGCGGTCGGAATGCCGGTCTTTTCCACTGGCTGCTACGCCCAGGATCAGGGCCCGCGCGGGGAGGTGGCCGACTTCCGGGTCCCGATCCAGTTCGGTCGGGTAAACGTATCACCGGGCGACCTAATCTTCGGCGACCGCGATGGGGTTCTGGTGGTGCCGCGAGCCGCCGAAGAGGAATGCATTCGCCGGGCGCTCGAAAAGCTGGAAGGCGAAAGCTTGGTCCGCATCGCCATTCAGAACGGAATGAGCACGGTGGAAGCGTTCGCCAAATACGGAGTGATGTAAGCTTGCGGGCGCTCATTCTAGGAGCCGGGTTTACCGGTGCGCGCGTCGCCCAACGCCTGGAGGCCGCCGGGCACGAGGTCGTCTGCACAAACTCGCGGAACCTGCCACTGCCTGACGTCTCGTTTCTAGAAACGCTCCCGGGCGACGACTGGGTCGTTCTACACTCGATCCCCGTGATCCACCAGCCCGCGGGGCCCTGGGAGCCCACGCCGCTGCTCGTGCCCGCCTTGCGCGGGAAGGCTCGACGGGTCGTTTACATCTCCACCACCGGCGTCTACGGCGACGCGCGGGAGGTGAACGAATCGACCCCCGTCAGCGGTCGCACGCCGCGCGAAACTCTTCGCCTTCAGGCCGAAAAAGCGGTCGCCGAAGGCCCGTGGACGAGTTGCATCCTCCGCCCCGCCGCGATCTACGGACCGGGCCGCGGTGCGCACGTTTCGATTCGAGATTGCAAATGGAAGATCGGGGGCGACGGCAGTAACTTCGTCTCCCGCATTCACGTTGATGACCTCGCGACGCACGCGCTGGCGGCGATGAGTGGCGACCTCACTGGGGCTTGGCCCGTGGCCGACGAAGAACCCTGCACGACCCTCGAAATCAGTCGATTCTGTTGCGACCTGCTGGGCCTGCCGATCCCCGAATCGGTCGCCTCTGGAACGCTTGATGAGACTCGACGAGGGGACCGCCGCGTTGACGGCTCGGCGATCCGATCCCGCCTCGGCATTTCGCTCGAATATCCTAGCTACCGAACCGGCATTCCGGCATCCTTTACAGAAGAATATGGCAGATCAAAACTTTGACGCGTTTTTGCTCGTTGGCTTCGGCGGACCCGAGAAGCGGGAGGACGTGATTCCCTTCCTCGAAAACGTTTTGCGCGGTCGCAATGTGCCGCCCGAACGCATGCTTGAGGTCGCGGAGCACTACTACCATTTCGATGGCGTGAGCCCCATCAACGCCCACTGCCGAGAGCTGCTCGCCGCCGTTACGGAAGACTTCGCGGCCCATGGCGTCACTCTGCCGCTGTACTGGGGCAATCGAAACTGGGCCCCCTACCTCCCCGACACGATGGCCGCGATGAAGGCCTCCGGCGTGACGCGCGTGCTCGCTTTTCCGACCTCCGCATTCAGCTCCTACAGCGGGTGTCGGCAGTATCGGGAGAATCTCGCTGACGCCGTCGCAGCCGTGGGCGACATCGAAGTCACGACTATCCGCCGATTCTTCAATCACCCTGGATTCATCGAAGTCATGATCGAAAGCGCCAAGGAGGCGGTCGCCGCTCTACCCGGAGCGAAGATCCTTTTCACCGCCCATAGTATCCCGAACTCGATGGCCGATACCTGCTCCTACATGGCCCAGTTGCAGGAGGCTTGTCGCCTGGTTGCCGAAGGTGCTGGCGTTGCGGATTGGAACTTGGTCTACCAAAGCCGCAGCGGCCCCCCAACCCAGCCTTGGCTCGAACCCGACATCCTCGACGCGCTGCGGGCCGAGAAAGCAGCGGGCACGGCCGCTGTCGTGGTGCAGCCAATCGGCTTCATCAGCGACCACATGGAAGTCATGTTCGACCTCGACTACGAAGCGCAGCAGTTGGCCGAAGAGTTGGGTCTACCGTTTCTCCGCGCCAAGACGGCCGGCACTCATCCGCGCTTCGTCACCATGGTTCGGGAGCTCGTAATGGAGTACCTTCACGGTGCTCCGCCGCTTTCCTTAGGAGTACTGCCTCCCCGTCCGATGGTCTGCCCTATCGATTGCTGCCCTCGCCCAGTCGGCCGACCAGGGGTACGATAGAGAGCGATGAAAGATGTGATTGCTGAATACCACCATTGGAAGGCCCAGGGAGAAGGATTGCGGACAGAGGCGATGCGAGCGATGGAATCGCGCTATCGCGAATTGCTGACCGAAGCCATTCAGATTGCCGAAGAGTATCGAGCCGACTTCGGTGTTGCCCTCAAGCTACCGGCCGGCGTGGCGGCATTTGAGTTCAAAGCGAGCGGGGCAAAGAGGTCGAAGCCGACCGTGGCGGTCGTCGTGGCGGCGGCCCCTCCCCCGCCCCCGTCGGTTCCGAATCCGAAGCTGGGCCCGCTCGAAAGGCGGCTCGCCGCCGCGCGAAAGAAATTGGAAGGCGCGAAGGCGACCGGATCTCCAACCAAAAATCTCGAAGATAAGGTCTACGAAATCGAGGACGAGATCCGACTCGCGCAACTCGCTTAATACAGCGGCTTATCTTTACTATCGAAACCGGTCTTGCCGAGCGACTTCAACAGCGCCTCGGCACCCGTGCGCATCAAAACGAGTTCGCTCGGCCCTTGGAAGAAGGTGAAGCCTTCGTCCATGTATTGCTTGATCTGCTCCGGCGTGCCCGCTGGACGACCGACCGGCTTCCCATTCTTCTTGGCCGAGGCGACGATTTTTTTAAGCGCCGCTTGATAGGCCGGGTTGTCGGTTTTACCCCGGAGGCCCATCGAATAAGAGAGGTCGTTCGTCCCGATAAAGATTACGTCGACGCCCTTGGTGGCCGTAATTTCGTCGATCCGGTCGATCGCCCGAACCTCCTCGATGATGATGATGGTGACGGCATTGCGATCAGCGAAATCGGCATAGCCCTCCGGGGCGGGCCAGCGGAGCGACGGCAGACCGGGCCCCGAACCGCGACGGCCAACGGGCGGATACTTCGTCGAATCGGCCGCTTGCTTGGCCAACTCCGGCGTCGAGGTGAAAGGAAACACGACCCCCAGCGCTCCGGCGTCCAAGGCTCGCTTCGCGGTCCAAAGCTCATTCACCGGCACGCGAATAAAGGGGACCGCCTTCAACCCGCGCGTCGCCAGCACCATATTGCGGGCCGTTTCAAGGGTGATGGGCGAGTGCTCCATCTCAATCCATAAAAAGTCAAAGCCCATGTTCGCGAGCGACGCCGCGACGTCCGCGCTCGCCACCGTCACCGTCGCGCCGATCACTGGCTTACCCTCCCGGATCAACTTCTTGACGGGATTCTCCCATAGCTCTTGCGCGGCTAGCGGAAGCGCCAAAACCCATAGCCCTGCCATCCATTTCATCATTGCGTCACCTGTCTCCTTGGCTGGCGCAGTAGCCGCCGGGGGCAAAGATATCACAAGATAGTAGTGCATGCGCAATCTGATCCTTTCCGCAGTCTTCTTGTCCGTGGCGAGCCAAGCCGAGTCCCCGGCGGTGACCAAGGTGCTCGCCCTGTTCAACGACTTGAACGTTGCCAAAAACGAAAAGGCGGCCGGGCGCGTCAAAAAAGTCAACTTCACCCTGACCGATGGGGAACTCAACCAGTATCTCCGCCACGCCTTGACCGTGAACCCGCGGCCGGGCCTGGATAACATGCGGGTGCAGTTTTACCCGAGTAACTACTTGGCCACGTTGGTTACTGTCGACTTTGACGCGGTCGAGCGCTTTCGCCCGGGAACGGTGCCGATGCTGCTCCGGCCAATTTTGAATGGCAAGCGGGCGATCCAAGTCGACGTACGACTTCAGCCCCAAGTCGGCGTAGCCACATTTTCGGTGGAAAAAGCATCCTTCGAGAGTGTTCGGATTCCCGCCTTCGTCGTCGAGCAAATGATCGCCGCCGTGGCCGCGCGGCAGGCCGAGAAGTTCGACACGACCAAGCCGATCCCCCTCCCTTTCGGCCTCCAGTCCATCCGCACTGAATTAGGCAAAGTCAGCGGAGCAAATTGACTTGCTAGGATAAGAATATGAAGCTTGTCACTTTTTTCGCCATCACCACGATGGCGGCCGTAGCGGCCGATCCTTCCACTCTGGTTGTTGATCGCGGCCTGCCCCAAGCCAACTGGAATAACGCCGCTGGCGTCACCGAACGGAGCAACGTCCGCTGGACGCTGTACGAGCAGGGCTTTGTCGCCGACGAGATTCGCCTTGGCGAACCCGGCGAGAAGTGGGTGGTCGACAAGGTCCGCGTTTGGACCGTCCCCGGAGCCCGCGGAATTGACCCAGCTACCTTGGGCGACTTTTATTCGAACGTTCGACTCTACTTCGGCCCGGCGACCGGTGACCTGAACAAGGTCGCCAGCGCCGACCTTCAGCCCGGCAGCAATGAAGCATCGGCTCGCGTTCAGATTGCCGATGGCGTGATGGAAGGCGCTCCGCTCTACGACGATTTCGGGGCCCACTATCGCATCTGGCAGGTCGACTTTTCTGATTTGAATGTCGCCGTAGTCGGCGGCGAGACCTATCGCTTCGGTGCCCTCGGCACCGGTCGCGACAAGCAGGCGTGGTTCACCCACGGTGCCAACGCCGCCAAAAGCTCCGCCCGTCAGGACGGGGCCGATGACAAGCTATTCCTCTACGACACCGAAGGGAAGTTTGCGGGAGAGTACGCCGCCAACGGCAAGACGTGGAATAAAGGCGCCGATCTCAACGTGCAAGTATTCGCCCACTTGGACGCGGAATTGACGGTTGAAGACGGGCAGCTCGCCGTTCGCGGTGCCTTGGCTTCTCAAATCGATCCGGCCACGGTTCGCATTAATGGGGCCACGCCGCGCGGGTTCGCCATCAGCGAGGGCAATCAGAAGATCGGCTTCAACGGTGCCACCAAAGGCTGCCTGACGGCGCAGCGCTTCGACGGAGCCAGCGTACGGGGATGCGTCCGCTAGTCCTGAGACGACACTTTCGGCTCTTCAAAGGTGATGGTCGATTCGGTCGAAAATTTCTTGAAGTCGCTGTAAGTCACTTCGATCCGCACCCGTTTCATCACGCCCAAAAGCCGCGCGTTTGCCGAGACGTTCACGGTTTTCGGGAAGCAGACTTCATCGTTGACCCGCGTCTGGTCGATCTTCACGGCGGCATCTGGCTGTAAGCGCAGAATGAAAAGGCCAAACGAGATCGTATCGGTCGTTTTCAGATCCAGCCGCATCCAGTCGGAGGTCGCTTTGTCGACACACGCTTCGCCCTGGAATTTTTTCAACTGATCGGCTCGTCGGCCTTTGGGCTTGAAGCCATCCCTCGGCACGCCTCGGATCAGCCAACACGGTCGGCCATTGACGACCGAGTCGCCGAGCAGCTTGAGATCAAACGCCTCGAGAAGTTGCCGCCGACCCTCCATTTCTTCCTTTTGCTCCGCGGCCGATTCGCCGCGACGCTTGGCCCTTGCGGCTGGGGACTCTCTTTTGATCTTGGCGATCTCTTTGTCGATCTTGCTTTGTTCTTCGCGGAGTTCTCGCTCCGTCAAAGCCTTGCTGTTCCGCGCCACCACCTTTTCGAGTTGGGTCCCATCATAAAACAGAACGTCCTTCGTCGTCCGTTCGACGGACTTACTCTTTCCGTCCTTGTCGAAGAACTCGACTGTCGTGTCCTCGCGAAACGTGTACTGATCCCGAACGGCATAGTTCCGCTCGTCCTTTTCCACGGCACGACGAAAAATATCCTTCGGATCTTGGCCGAAGGCCACAAACGCGGTGAAGAAAATGGCTGTATAAACGCGCACCCTATAGAAACGTTTCAAAGCCTAACTTCGTTCCGGGCACTCTACAATGAAAAGAGTCTATGAGCTTACCCGCCACCGCGCAGAGATTTCTCGAGCAGCAGAGAGAGCGAGTTCGAACCCTTCGCCCCACTCGGAAAATTGTCTTCCCGGAAGGGGATGACCCCCGGGTTATCGCCGCGGCCGACCGGCTTCGGCAGGAATTACTGATCGAACCCATTCTCATCTCCGGTCCGCGGGATGACCGCTATTGGCGAATCCTCTACGAACGCCGTCGCGCCAAGGGCACCACCGAACTCGAAGCCCGCGCCTTGGCCCGCACTCCGCTGTACTACGCCGCGTTGATGGTCGCCGCCGGAGACGCCCATGGCTTCGTGGGCGGCGCCGCCAATACGACCGCCGACACGGTCCGCGCCGCCCTTCAGTGCGTCGGCCCAGGTGCCGGCGTCCGAACCGTCTCCAGCGTCATGTTTCTCTGCGCGCCGGATCGCGTCTACGCCTTCGCCGACTGCGCCATCATCGCCGAACCCACCGCGGTTCAACTCGCCGATATCGCCATCGCCACGGCGGCCAGCGTCCGCGCCGTCCTGAAAGAAGAGCCTTACGTCGCCATGCTCTCTTTCTCTACCAAAGGCAGCGCCCAGCACTCCTCCGTGACGAAGGTTCAGGAAGCGGTGCGCATCGTCGCTGAACGCGCGCCCGATTTGCGCATCGACGGCGAGATGCAAGCGGACGCCGCTCTCGTCGCCTCCGTCGCCCAGAGCAAGGCCCCCGGCTCGCCTGTTGCCGGCCTGGCCAACGCCCTGATCTTCCCGGACCTTTCGAGCGGCAACATCGGCTACAAACTCGTCGAGCGCCTCGCCGGGGCCGCCGCGTACGGACCCTTCCTCCAAGGCCTGGCCAAACCAGTCAACGACCTCTCCCGAGGCTGTTCCGTCGACGACATTTACGCCATCGCCCTCGTCACGGCCCTGCAATCCTGATGCTCCCGCTCGTCTACCATTCCGACTACGATCTCAACCTGGGTGCCCACGTCTTCCCCGCGCAGAAATATCGGCTGATTCGGGAAGCCCTCGCCGATTGGCCCGTCCACACCCCAGAACCGGCTACCGACGAGGACATCCTCCGCGTTCACTCCCCCGCCTGGACCACCGCCTTGCGCGACGGATCCCTGACGCCCCAGCAAATCCGAACCCTCGAGATTCCCTGGTCCCCCGCCATGGCGCGCGGCTTCTGGCTCGCCGCCGGGGGCACCATACTGGCCGCGCAACTCGCGCTCAAGGCCGGAGCGGCGTACAACATCGGCGGAGGCTTCCACCACGCCTTTCCCAACCACGGCGAAGGCTTTTGCGCGATCCACGATGTCGCCGTCGCCGTCCGGAAACTTCAAGCGGATAGGCAAATTCAGCAGGCCCTCATCGTCGATGCCGACGTCCACCACGGCAACGGCACAGCGGCTATCTTCGCGAACGATCCGAGCGTATTCACGCTCTCGATCCATCAGTTCAACAACTACCCCGCCCAGAAGCCGCCGTCGGACCTCGACATCCATCTGCCAGACGGCGTAGAGGACGACGAGTATCTCGCCGCGTTCGAACCCGCCGTCACAAAGTCCATCGCTGATTTCCGTCCCGACATGCTCTTCTACGTCGCCGGAGCGGACCCCTACCGCGACGACCAACTCGGTGGGCTCGCACTCTCGATCAAAGGTCTGGCCGCCCGCGATGCCGTCGTCTTCTCCGCCGCTCGAAGCGCTGGAATCCCTTCCGTCTCGACGCTCGCCGGCGGCTACGCGCGCCGCGTCAAAGACACCGTCACAATCCACGTCAACACCGCCCGCGAAGCTTATAAAACGCTGTCTTCGTAGGTGTAGTCGGGAACCGGCAGCTTACCCGAAATCGCCTTCCAAGCCTTGTACGTGTCCTTCAGCCCGGCACCAAACTCGGTCGGCTTGAACTTCAACACTCGCTGCGCTTTCGTCACGAGCATCGTAATCGGCGGCAGGTCAAAATAGAATCCAAAGTATAGTTTCGGCCCCATCGGATGGCCGCCGGCTTTCAGCAATTTTTCGCGGGAAACCTTCACTAGTTCAACGCCCTTCTTGCCCGCTGCTTCCGCCAAGGCGTGCACCGTATCCACCTGGGTGATCGCCTTCGGACTCGCGATATTGAAGGCGTGCCCAACGGCGGCTGGGGTCGTCATCGCGGCCATCGCCGCCGTCACCATATCTTTGACAAACACAAACTGCATCAACCGCCGCCCGTCGCCGGGAATCACGATCTTGCGGTTATCCCGAAACCGTTCCCAAAAAAAAGACTCCCGGTGAAACGGATTCCCCGGCCCGTAAATGTACGGCGGCCGCAACGTCACCACCGGCATCCCATAGCGCTGGTGCAGTCGGAACAGCACCCTCTCACTCATCGCCTTGTTCCGCACGTAGGCATCCGGATGATTCTCTTGGGCCAAGCCGTCGCCCTCGTAGTGGTTCAGCCCCTCGCCATACGCCGCCACGCTCGACACAAAAATGTACCGCTGCAGAGAGTCGCCCACCGCCAAAGCCGTCGCCTCCACCTGCGCCGCCGTCGTGCCCCGCTCCCAGTCATAGACGTTGTCGAACACCACTTCGAACTGCTGCCCGGCCAACGCCGAGCGGATCTGGGCCGGATCGTTCCGGTCCGCCATCAGATTGGCAATGGTCTTTTTACCGACCGAACCCAGGTCATGGGTGGCACGCCGATGCAGCACCGTGACGTCGTGACCTGCCTTCACCAACTCGGTTACCAGTAAGCGTCCAATGAAAAGCGTGCCGCCAATAACCAGAACTTTCATGTAAAAAAGACGCGCAGGGAAAAAAGTCTCCCGCCCTGCTATCCTAGCATCGGAATGCAAAGTCGCGTCACCGCTCCCGTGCAAACCATCACCACCATCCTCGTGGATGATGAGGCCTTGGCCCGCGATGAACTCGCGTTTCTACTCCGCGATTTCCCGGAAATCGAAATCGCCGCCACCGCCGCGAACGGCATCGAAGCCGTCAAGCTCATTGAGAACATCGAGCCGGACCTCGTTTTTATGGACGTTCAAATGCCCGGCCTCGACGGTCTCGGCGTTATCAAACGTCTCCGCGAAAAGAACATCCCGCTGCCTCATTTCATCCTCGCCACGGCCTTCGACAACTACGCCGTTGAAGCGTTCCAGCTCGAAGCGATGGACTATCTGCTCAAGCCGATCGAAAAGGACCGACTAGCCAGCGCCGTCGAACGAGCCCGCCGCAACATCGCGGATCGGCAGAAGCCGCTGGCTGAAGCGCCCACCATCGTGCGGACCGGGCCAGTCCGGGCGAAGATTCTCGTCCGCCGCGATAACCGCAATTTCATCGTCGACTCGCAGGACATCATCTACGCTACCATCGACGATGGGCTCATCACGGTCGTCTGCCAAGGCATCGAAGGCGAGTCGACCTACAAGACGATTGAAGAGTTGCAATCGACCCTCGACCCCGAAACGTTCTGGCGAGTTCATCGATCCTGGCTCGTCAACACGAACCGAATTAAGGAAGTGATTCCTTGGTTCAAGTCCAGCTTCCAGTTGAAGATGGACGACAAGCGCGGCACGGAAGTCCCCGTCAGCCGGGTGCAGACGAAGAAACTTCGGACGCTGCTAAAGCTGTAGCGCCTTCCGCTCCACCCGCTGCCAGTAGCGCGA
>JANODS010001381.1:0-7871 GCA_031412835.1 Acidobacteriota bacterium
ACATCGATGCCAACCGGCCCGGCTCCTTAAACGGCAACGAACGCAGCAAAAGCGCGTTCACCAAGCTGAAAACCCCTGTACTTCCTCCTATTCCGAGGGCCAGCGCCGCCACCGCCAGCCCCGTATGCAGCGGCCGCCCGCTCCAAAGCCGCAGCGTATGCCGCGCGTCCTGCCCTACCTCACTCGCCAACTGCGCAGGCACTGACACTGCCAAGTCCCCCAACACCCGCCCCCACAGCCCCGCCTTCTCCCACGCCCCCGAGCATGCCGCCAGCTCATCCCGAAACGCCTTCTCCATCGGAACGCCATAGCTCTCCCGAAACCCCGCCGGGTAAAGCCGCTGCAGCCGCCGATAAACCCGCAACGATCGTCCCGCCTCAGGCATGGCTCCGCCCCCCAAAGGTCGCCGCCGCCAGCGCCGCCAGCTCCCGCATCCGCGCCGCCTCTGCTTGGGCCACCTGCTCCCCGTATCGGGTGATCCGGTAGTACCGCCGCCGCTCGTCGTCCAAGTGCGGATCCGGTCGGTCCCCCGACTCTTCAATCAGCCCGGCTTCCAACATCTTGCTGATCGCCCCATACAGCACCCCCGGCCCCATCTTCAGCTTCCCCCCGGTCCGCGCCGCCACCTCCCGCTTAATCGCGTAACCGTGTCGCTCCCCCGCCCCCAGCGACAACAAAATATGGAAAAAGGCCGGCGACAAAGGCCCCATCTCCATCCCGAACGAACGGTCAGACATTGACATACTAGTACAAATTACAACACAATCGTCCGTCTAGCAACAATAGCCGGGTCAATCGCCTCGGGTAGACTCAGTGTAGATACATGAAGACATCAACCCAAATCGCCAAGTGGGGAAACAGCTTGGGCCTGCGCCTGCCCAAGGCAGTGGCTTTGGAAGCCAGGATCGGAGAAGGCGATACGGTGGAGATGTCCGTGAGGGACGGAGAAATCGTCGTACGCGCCGCCCGCCCTGCCTACTCCCTACTCGAACTCGTGGATCAAATTACACCAGAAAACCGACATGGCGAAACAGACTGGGGCAATCCCGCCGGCGGCGAACAACGGTAGTCCGGCCCTACGTCCCTGACACGGGCGACTTGGTATGGCTCACTTTCGAAGGTGGTCGCCGTCCGGCCCTTATCCTCTCGCCGCGTCAGTACAACGTCAAAACCCAACTAGCGCTAGCCCGTCCAATCACGTCGAAAGTCAAAGGTTACCCTTTCGAAGTCGTCGTTCCGCCCGGCGGAATCATCACCGGCGTCGTCCTTGCCGATCAACTGAAGAACTTCGACTGGCGCGCTAGCCATGCCACTTTCGAATCCAAGGCACCTCTCGGCTTGGTCACCGAAGTCCGCGAACGCATAAAACCTCTACTGGATTTCTAACACCCACCCCTCCGAGCCCGCATCATTCTGCCCTATTGACATCCCATAGCGCTTACCGCATAATACGAATAACGACCATGCGAACAACACTCGAAATCGAAGATGATGTCCTGGACTGCGCCAAGGCGCTCGCTACCGCCCGGAACGGTTCGATCGGCAAAGCTCTCTCCGAACTGGCGCGTCGCGGCCTTTCTGCCCGGACTCCCCTGACCTCCCGCCACGGGTTTCCCGTCTTTCAACTCCCCCAAGGCTCGCTTACATTTGGCTCTGACGATGTCATGGCAGCGCTCCAGCAAGACGACCTGGAAGCCGCCAGCAACTTCCTCGACCGCAACCAATAGAAATGTCCGCCTTTCTCCTAGACGTCAACGTACTGCTAGCCCTGGCCTGGCCGACCCACCTCCATCACAGCCCCGCCCATAATTGGTTTGCCCAAAATCAAGGCAGCGGCTGGGCGACCTGTCCCATCACCCAACTAGGCTTCGTCCGTCTCTCGATGCAACCGGCTGTCGTGAAGGTGCCCCTCCACTTCGCCGATGCCATGGAGGCGCTCGGCCAAATTGTGGCGAGCCCCCAACATCGTTTCTGGCCCATGGAAACCGGCCTAGCCGCCATCAAAGATGACATCCGCCTCCGCATTGCCGGCCACCACCAACTCACCGATGCTGCCTTGCTCGATCTCGCCCTCCGCCAAGGAGGCCGCCTAGCCACCCTGGACCGCAAAGTCGCCGCCCTGCTTCCTCCGAACTCCCCCCATCAATCCGCTCTCATCACGATCCCGAACTAGCCTGCCGTTTCCCCTCTTCACCGGTTTCGAAAAGATGCGTCACAGCGTGTTACCGCCGCCGCGTTCTCAGGATGAAACAGTAAATCGCTCGGCCGCCACCGATAAGCCGTACAACTGCTCTCCCGGCGTACATTCGTGCAAGCCGGTGGAGGCTTCGTCGCCGATTCTTTAGTCCGCACCACAATGACCGAACTCGGGCAGTAACCACCCCCGCACGCCATCCCGCGGCTCCGCACCACGAGGTCAGGCCAGTCCGGGGACGCCACCCTCCGCAACTCAAGGCTCTCCCCGAACGGCGCGCCCGTGCCCACACATCCTAGCGAGAGCCAACCGGCCGTTGTCTGTTTCAATACGCAGCGAAAGCAAAGGGCCCCAAAATCAATCTCGAGTACGGCCTCCATCCCGGGATCTTCATCAAGCTGAACGGGCACCAGCCGCGCTCCCAAAACAGTCCTCGGCCAATCCAACCGCAAGGCAGCGAGAGCCTCTTCCCGCAGCTTCCCCTCGCTTTGCAATTTGCTCAAAAGAAGAGGCTCAAAAGAAGAGAAGGATCACCGGCAATCCGCGCAGGTTCGAACGTTGGGCGGATCCGCTCGGGCAACTGACCGAAGGCGCACCATGGGCACAACCCGACGACCAAAACGAACAAAACACGAACGACTTCGGTCATCGAGCCGACCCTACAAGACTCCCCGCCAGCACCGTATCCCCCCTCACCAAAAATGAGATCCCCGGACTCACCGCCGGCAGCCCCGTCCTCGCCCGCACCCACCTCCGCCCTCGATCTACGGAATAGACAATCCCCTCCTACCCCCCCCCGACAACACGCCCGCCCTCCGCCCCCAACACCCAAACCGGAGCCTCACCGGCCACTTCGCCCGTCCCCAATCCCCAACTCTTCCCCCCGTCATCACGCCCAAACAGCCCCCCCCGCGTGTGCCCCGCCACCAGCGTACTCCCCGTCGCCGCCAACGCCAACGGAGAGACTCCCTCCACCTTTACCCACCGTCCCCCCGACTCCTCCCATGAGTAAAGCCCCTTTGCATACAGCCCCGCAAACACGCGATCCCCCACCGCCCCCAAAGCAAAAATCTGCGCCTGCGCCGGCAACCCTGCCGCCATCTTCGTCCAATTCCGTCCCTCATCGCCCGACACAAACACCCCCTCCCCCTCCGTCCCCACCAACAACCGGCCCCGATCCGCCAACAAACTCCGCAACCGCTTCACCGGCAGACTCAAACTCTGCCAACTCTTCCCCTCGTCCGCCGAAACCAAAAGCCCCTCCCGATCCGTCGCCGCGAACACCCGCCCACCCACGGTAGCCAACGCCACAATTCTCCTCGTCACCCCCTCAACCTGCCGCCAACTCCGCCCGTCATCACCCGAACCATAAATCCCCGCATCCGTCCCCGCCAACACCGTCTTTGCCACCGCCCCAAACGCATTCACCCGGACATCCCCCATATCCGTCCGCACCCAACTCCGCCCGCCATCGGTCGACCGAAAGATCGCATGAACCCCCGCGCCCTCACCCGCCTCCACCAGAAGCAGCGCCAAAACTAACCGCCAACTCCGCCCGAACCAATTCATGAGCCCAGCTTACACGAGAACAAATCGCCGACACCCCTGGCGCTACACTCAAAGCATGGCGACGACGCGATATGTCTATTGGCAGGACGGCAACCATTGGCTCGGATACATCGACGAATTCCCAGACTATTTGACCCAGGGTGAAACGCTGGAAGATCTTCAGGAGCACCTGAAGGATCTCTATCTCGATTTGACCAGCGGCGACATTCCGGGTATCCGACGCGTCGCTGAACTCAGCCTTTCCCAGTGAAACGAACGGACCTGTTCCGAAGCCTCGAGCAATCTGGTTGTCAGTTGATTCGACACGGTAGCAAGCACGATTGGTATCAGAATGGGAAAACTGGAGTGGCCCAGCCCGTCCCCAGGCACCGCTAAATCAACGAAAACCTCTCCCGGAACATCCTGAAAAAGCTAACCAGCTGAAATTCGGCGGTCCATACTCCAGGCTCAGCCTGTAACATAGTTCCCATGCCCGCCCTCACCCGTCGCCAAGCCCTCGGCCTCCTCGCCGCCCCTCTCCTCGCCCAACCCCCCTCCAAGCCCAACTTCGTCTTCATCCTCGTCGACGACATGCGCTGGGACTCCTTCAGCTACGCCGGCCACCCCCTCATCAAAACCCCCAATATCGACCGCATCGCCCGTGAAGGCGCCCAATTCACGAACGCCTTCGTCACCACCCCCCTCTGCTCCCCCAGCCGAGGCTCCTTCCTCACCGGCCAATACGTCCAAACCCACGGCGTCGTCGGCAATACCCCCGCCGGCACCCCCATCAGCTACAAACTCGAAACCTTCCCCAAACTCCTCCAAGCCAGCGGCTACGAAACCGGCTACTTCGGCAAATGGCACATGGGCAACGACGCCTCCCCCCGCCCCGGCTTCGACCGCTGGGTCTCCTTCAAGGGCCAAGGCGTCTACAACGATCCCCCCCTCAACATCGACGGCCAGGAGTCAAAACCCATCGGCTACATCACCGACATCCTATCCGATCACGCCGCCCAATTCATCGAAAAACCCCGCCAAAAGCCCTTCTGCGCCTACCTCGGCCACAAAGCCATCCACGGCCCCTTCACCCCCGCCGAACGCCACAAGGATCTCTTCAAAACCGACCCCATCAAAATCGCCGCCAACGCTGCCGATGACCTCAAAGACAAACCAGCCCTCAAAGAAATCAAGCCCGGCGGCGGCAGTCAAGACGAACTCATCCGCAACCAACTCCGCTGCATCGTCTCCATCGACGAAGGCGTCGGCAAAATCATCGCGTCGCTCGAAAAGACGAAGCAACTCGACAACACCGTCTTCGTCTTCACCTCCGACAACGGCTACTTCTGGCGCGAGCACGGCCTCGGCGACAAACGCTGGGCCTTCGACGAGTCCATCCGCATCCCCCTCCTGATGCGTTATCCCAAGCTCCTCAAACCCGGTACCAAAATCCCCGCCCTCGTCGCCAACATCGACATCGCCCCGACCTTCCTCGCCCTCGCCGGAGCCCCCATCCCGTCCCAAATCCAAGGAAAGTCGCTTCTCCCTGTTCTGAAAAACCCCAAAGCCAAGGTGAGAACCGAACTCTTCTGCGAGTACTTCCTCGAAGCGCAGTTCCCCAAAACCCCCAGTTGGCGAGCTCTCCGTTCCGAGCGCTACAAGTACGTCCACTACCCCGAACTCAAAGGTGCCGACGAGTTCTACGACCTTCAGAAGGACCCCGGCGAAATGAAAAACATAATCGCCAACCCGAAAGCGAAAGCGTACCAAGCCCGCCTAGCCAAACCGGGGATCCCCACCGCGTAACACCGGCTCCAACCGCGGTGCACTCGGATGAATGCAACCACCCGTCGCCCGGCCACTCCGAATCAGCCCTCCGCTTCGACATTATGGCTTAGGCGCATTAGCGCTATCGCCCGCTGGCACGGCGACACACATCATCTTCACCTTGTGATCCATCGCCACCGGACGGCGCTTGATCGGCCGGTTCACCCCGCCCATCAGGTCGAACCGATCCGTTATTCACGACACCCGCACCCTACCGAAAGCTACCGGAACACAAGATGAACGGTGTAACGCCCGCCCCACGGTGGAGTGGCCCTACGCGTGCTCATCTAGAAGTATGTCTAACATTTCTACCCTCACCCGTAACGGCTTGATGGCTATTGCCATACTCGCTACCCCACTCCTAGCGCAGACGAACGAGAACGCGCAAGACGCCAGGCGCCGGAGTGAGATGACGACCACTTCGCAAAATGAGAATCACTCCTACTTGGGCTGGATCAGCCTTCTCGGCCTCGTTGGTTTGGCGGGTATCATTCCAAACTGCCAAACACAGTCTCGTTCCGAGAAAAGTGGCCTCTCGGCACGGTAGCTCGCCCACCAGTTAACCAGACCGCGAAAACTCCGAGCTCCCGCTTAAGGGCTCGGAGCTTTTACGCAAAGGCCACTGCTCCAGACAGCAGCCAGCCCCTGTCGTTGCGGAGCGTAAATGGAAGTACCGCCGGAAGCATCACTTCCGGGCTAATCTCTCATCGGATACTCCTCTTCCTCTTCAATCTCCTCTTCCCGATCCATGTCATTCAAAGGTTCATCCCCATCGTCAATAGGAACAATTGGGCCCTCCTCTTCTTCATCAAATCCCGTGTCATTCTCATCAGGATTGGGCAGCGGATACTCAATCTGCTCATCACCAAACGGCATATACGTTTCTCCTTGGCCCGAATCTGCCGTACGGCAAAAACTTTGGGCTAACAATTTCACTGCACGTTGGTTGCCACGCATTTGGCGACGGTTTCGTCAACGCAGTACAGCCGCATGTCCCGTGTCGATAAACACGTCGCGTACTACGGATGCTTCGAAATCGGCATCTCATTACGCTTTCGCTGCGGCTTCCGATCAAAACCCCCGTTGCGGCGAAAGTGCCCTCAACCCTTCATTCGCCGTCGGCAGATAGACCTCGGACCGCGCCGTCAGCAAGTGGTACAGCGTCGCCGCCTTCTCAATCTCCACTCTACGTCGTCCAGCCCCTAGTTCCCTACGGCCAAGCCAAGCTTACCAGGCATCGATGCCGTGTTAGCGTATCGAGTATGGAACGAATGGTGGGCACAGTCCAGGAGCTTCGCCGTTATCCCGTAAAGTCAATGGCGGCCGAATCCCTGCCCTCCGCCACCGTCTCCTGGCACGGTTTCGCGGGCGACCGACGATGGGCCTTCATTCGCCCCGCTATGGAACGAAGTGGCTTCCCCTGGCTCACCATTCGAGAGAAGCCAGACCTCTGGCGCTACGAGCCGCGCTTTCTCAATTTCGACGACGTGGAAAGCGCAAAAGTCATGGTCAAGACACCCGATGGTCTCGACCTCGAAGTAGCCGACCCCGCCCTCGCCCAAAGCCTCGGCGACGGCGTCCGGGTAATCAAACAGTACGGCGGAGTTTTCGACACCTTCCCCCTTTCCCTTCTGACCATCCAGAGCGTGGAGGGCCTATCCAGCCTGGTCGGCCGCCCGCTCACGTCGCTGCGCTTTCGACCGAATATTCTCATCAACTCCACCGAGCCCGATGCCTTTCCGGAGGACCGCTGGGCGGGCGCCGTGGTCCGCATCGGGGCCTTCCGCTGTCGACTCGACAAGCGCGATAAGCGATGTGGGATGGTCAACGTCGATCCCTCAACCATCACCTTGAACCCGGACGTCCTCCGTTCTATCGCGAAAGATCGAGGAGCCCATTTCGGGATGTACGGAACGACCGCTGAGCCCGGCGAAGTCCGCGTCGGAGATCCCGTCTTCATTGAAGTGTAATCGCCTCATCAACACAATCTCGGAACGCCACCCGCGCGCCTCGGCATGATCGGTTTTCCACCGAAAGAAGTATCGCCGCCCCGGCGCTTCCTCTCGGCTCCTCCCTCCCGCTCCCAAATGGCCCTTGTCGCCCCCTACGGAAAACGACCCCAACCTGACTAAGTCGATCTTCGAGCCCTCGCCGGGTCCACAAGCGTTGCGCTCAATGCCGGTCCAAGGCCAGCCACCAACGCCACAAAGAAGAACAGTACCGCCGCTCCCCCCCGGCCCCCCCCCCCCGGCGGGGGCCGGGGGGCGGGGGGCGGGGCGGGGGCGGGGGGGGGGGGGGGGGG
>JANODS010001382.1:0-2505 GCA_031412835.1 Acidobacteriota bacterium
CAACCGTTTTTGCCGCGAGTTCTCTGTCTTGAACAGAATGCGCTCCCCTGCTTGCACATCGTACGGGGCCAACTCCGCCGCCGTCACCGCCGTTGGGTCGATGATCTCGATCACTCGGCAGCGCCCAATTGTCGCCTCCGCCGGCCACGCTTCCATCATGGCTCCATCTGCGATAAAGTGCCCAGGGGCATCCATATGCGTCCCTGTATGGACGCTCATGTTTAGCCGAGTCACATTGCATTCCGCCCCATCCGCCATGCTCATCACACGCTTCATCTCCACGCGGCCATCGCCCGGCCAGTTCACCATCCCGTCGAAGCTGGGGATCGAGATATCGCGCCACGTTTTCATCTTCCTCATTCTGCCACTTCTCGCTTTGGCCCAAGACATCGCCGGTTGGCAATCTCTGAAGGGCTTCGAGGACTTTCGCCCTTTGGCTGACAAGAGCTGGACTCTTGTCGATGGCACCTTCACGAGCGTCCGCGATCCCCGCATTCTCCAGGACCTGGTCACGAAAGAGACCTACGACAATTTCGAACTCTCTGTTGATTGGCGTATCGAACCCGGCGGCAACAGCGGCATCAAATACTTCATTGGAAACGAAAGGTTCTTCCTCTACGAACAGGCCGGATATAACTACGGAAAGCGCGTTGAGTCCGGCAACTTCGGCCCCACTCAACGCGGCGAACTCCGTATTAACGCATTTGAGTTCCAACTCGTCGACGACAAGCAACGCCCCGATGCCCGCCTCGACGGCACCCGCCAAACCGGTGCGATCTATAGCATCAAGGCCCCCACCGCCCACTCGGCCCACGCGCCCGGCGAATGGAACACGCTCCGCCTCATCGTCAACGCCGGCCGCATCGAACACTGGATCAACGATAAGCTCGTCCTCTCCGCCCCTTTCACCGACCCGGCCATCGCCCCCCGCCTCGGCCCTCCCAGCCCCGTCGCCCTTCAGAACCACGCCGATTCGATCGCGCAGTTCCGCAACGTCAGAATCCGCCGCCTCCTTCCCCTCCACCAAACTCACCTCCCCGTCCAAGCCGAACTCGGCTTCCCTTCCTCGGTCGCCGCCGCCCCCAACGGCGAAATCTACCTCCTCCAACGCGGCCTCTCCGCCGACCCCATCGTCGTCATCAACCGCGAAGGCAAAGTCCTCCGCCAATGGGGCAAGGGCCTATTCGAAATCCCCCACTCCATCCGCCTCTCCCCCGACGGCCATGTCTGGACCGTCGACGCCGCCAGCAGCCGCATTCTCAAATTCACGCCGCAAGGCAAGCTCCTGCTGACCATCAACGTCGGCGAGCAACCGAAAACCAAATCGACTTTCAACGGCACCGCCGACATCGCCTTCGCCTCCAACGGCCACCTCTTCATCGCCGACGGCTACGGCAACGCCCGCGTTCTCGAATACTCCGCCGGCGGCCGGCGCCTAAACCAATGGGGCAGCCGCGGCACCGCCCCCGGCCAGTTCAATCTCCCCCACGGCATCGCCATCGACGCGGACGGCATCGTCTATGTCGCCGACCGCGAAAACGGCCGCATCCAACGCTTCACCCAAGCTGGCAAGTTCCTTAACGAGTTCAACGGCCACGGCAAAACGTTCTCGCTCACCATCGCCGACGGAGCCCTCTGGATCGGCTCGCAGCCACTCGACCAGCCCAACGGCACCCCCGGCTGGCTCAAGAAACTCGACCGCAAAACGGGCGCGACCCTCGGCGTCGTCGATTCCCCCGGTCACCACTCAGTTGACGTCACGGCGGCGGGCGAGATTTTCACCGCCGTCCGCCCAGACCGCCTGCTCTGGTTTAAACGCTAAGTACCGGGCACGGCGATTCCCGAACAATCGCGTAGGCATGCGTCGTCAAGCGACCCAGAATCGTATTGTCCGTGTGCCGACCGATCACCACTAAATCAGCGCCCCACTCCGCCGCCACCCGATGCACGAGCGCCGCCGGCGAACCCGGCTCCATCACCAACTCCGCGTGAATCCCCGCGGCCGCCATCGCCTCTTTCAACGTAACCTCCACGGACGCCCGCAACGCGAACTCCCACGAAGGATCAATCGAAAGCTCTATTCCATTGCCTACCACCGGTAATGCATGCACGACCACCATCTCCGCCCCGCCCACCTCCTTCGCCGCCGCCAATACGTCCGCCGTGCGCGGTCCTAAATCCACCGCCACCACAACCTTGCGAAACGCCTCCCGCCCCGGATCCGGCTCCTTCGCGTGCGCCGCCGTCAACACCGGCACCGGCGCATCGTGCAGCACCTTGGCCGCCACCGAACCCAGAATGAACCGCCGGAACGCTCCGAACCCGTGAGTCGCCATCATCACCAAGTCGGCTTTCTCTTCCACCGCAAGTCTCACGATCTCCGACGCTGGCTCCCCTTCGACAAGAACCGCCCGAAACGCGCAGCCCTCCAAATTCTCTTCGCAAAACGCCTGCAACTGGCGCTCCAGCACCGGCTTCTGCGCCTCATACCATTCCAGCACGACC
>JANODS010001383.1:0-5882 GCA_031412835.1 Acidobacteriota bacterium
CGCTCCGCGCCGCCGCCGCCAATGGCGTGCCCTTCTGCGCCGAGTGCGCCCGCTACGCCGCGGAACAGGCCGCCATTTCGCGCCCGGCCGCCAAACCCCTGGTCAAACCGCCCCCGCCCGCTCCAGAGCCAGCACCGCTCACGTTCCAGAAAGACGCCAACGCCGAACTCCAAGCCGCCATTCTCATCACCGCGGCCCAGGAAGGCATCCCCTTCTGCGAAGAATGTAACCGGCACGCCGCTGAAAAATCGGCCGCAGACGCCGCCATAGTCCCCACACCGCCGCCCCCCTCGCCGCCGCCCCCCACGCCGCCCCCCACGGAACCTTTCACCTTCGCCAAAAACGAAGCAGCCCAAAAGCAGGCCGCCACCTTAGTCGCGGCGGCCGCCCAGGGCCTGCCCTTCTGCGAAGAATGCAATAAGCTCGCCGCTAATTCGGAGTAACTCTCATGACATCTGACCTCCGCGCTACCCTCTGGCCCAAAGGCCCACGCTCAGACATCTGGGCCATCATCGATACTGCCCGTGACCCCAAGGCCTATTGGACCCTCGCCAACTCGCATCTCAATTACAGTTGCCTCTTCGCTGGGGAACTGCCCGATGCCCTCGAACAAGCCGCGCCCTACTTGGTCCAGTTATCGTCCGAAGACGCCTATACCGATTATCTCGCGGCCAATCTCGGCAACAGCCTCGGCGTCTTTCTCCAATGCGATGCCGCCATCAAAACCGTGCGCCATCATCTCCGCAAACTGCTCACCGTCCGCGACCCGCGCGGCACCAAAATGCTCTTCCGTTTCTATGATCCCCGCATCCTCCGCGTCTTCCTTCCCACTTGCGACTCGAACGAATTGGATCAAATGTACGGGCCCATCAAAGCCTACTGGGCCGAAGGCACCACTCCTAACAAGCTCATGGAGTTCCGCAATACGAAAAAGGGTCTCGAAGTCGCCAACCTCTCGCTAATCGCCACCCACGGCGGCTCCGTCGAAGATGAGGTGCTCCTCCCCGCCGTTCTCCCCTCCACCAACTTCGTCCTCCTGCCCCGCGGCCGCTCCGCCCCTCCGCGCGTCCCCATCGTCCTCCAGTCCGTCGGCCGCGGCGGCCAACTCCGGCGCACGCCCGGCCTCCTACGACTTTTCCGTACCTCTGGCATCGGCGAGCCCATTCCGTTCGTCAATAACTGCTACGACATCCCCTCCTCCAGCCTCAACCCCGACCTCACCCTCTACGCCGAAGCCACCGCCCCCGGCGATGAGACGTTGACCCTCCAAGTCGATAAACACGACGAAACCAGCGCCACCCTCACCGTCGCCCAACTAACTCTCGAAACTGCCGCCGGCGACGCGCAATACACCGAAGGCATCTACATCGGTTGCCCCAACGCCTCCGGCGCTTCCAACCGCGGCCGCATCGTCATCCACCCGCCAAAACCCGCCACCATCCGCACCCGCCTCGCGCTCCGCACCGCCCCCGGCGGCCCGTCGCTCCTTCTCTTCCGCAGCGCGTCCGGCGGCGTCGGCGAATCCCTCGCCGAAGGAGTCGAGTTCGATGCCCCCAGGGAACCCCTCTCCTTCTGGCTCGAAGCCCAAGGCCCCAGCGCCAAAAAAGGCGACGGCCTGCTCCAACTCGGCCTCGCGGGTGTCGACGGCGTGGGCGATTCCTGCGTCATCACCGCTGCCGCCGTCGGCGTCATCACCGCCGCCGCCGAACCCGGAGACCGCGATCTCGTCCTCCTCGCCGGGGCCTACCCCAACCAGCAGCCCATCGCCCTCCGCGCCTCCGTCACGCCCCAAGGCGTGCCCTTCCGATGGTCCCTCCGCCGCAGTGCCGATGACGCCCCCGCCCTCGCCACCGGTCCTCTGCCCACCCTTGTTCCCGGCACCGAATCCGGCACCGCCTCCCTCGCCACCGACTCCATCGGCAGCTTCGAACTGCGCGCCCAAGTCGCCCTTAAGGATGCTCCCGATGGCGACTGGGGCGGCCCTCAATGTTCCCGCTCCGTTGTCATCATACGCGCGACCATCGAGAGCAACGATTCCGCCTTCAACGGCCGATTCTGCCGCTGCGCCGTCGAAGCCGAAGGCAAACGCTTCGTCCTCTCCAGCATCCGCGAAGGCGGTACAAACTCCTCGGTTCAACTCGCCGCCACCGTCCGCCTCGTCGGTGGAGGCCCCGATGGCCAACGCGGCACCGACGCCATCTCTGCCTCCTGGGTCCACGACGTAGTCTCCGACAACACCGGTGCCCGTTACAAAGGCGGCATCACCGTCCAGCGCGAGGAATCCGAACTCCAAGGCCTGCGCGGCACCACCAACGCCTCCCTCCAACCCGCCGCCGAAGGCCTCGGCCTCACCTTCCCGGTCACCACCGGCGCCGCCCCCGCGGCCTCCTTCGCCGCTCACGCGGAAGCGCGACCAGATCGAACCATCGAACAAATCTGGAGCTATTTCGAATGCCGATCAGCCCTCATCCTCTGGTCTGACGCCGCACCGGACGATCTAGCGGCCCTCCTAGAAATCGGCTGGTCCTTCACCGGCGACTACTCCTGCGCCGCCGGTCGAGTCCGGGAGCCCCTCATTCCGGCTAAGCTCGCCCCCACCACCCAGGTCGCCCACCCGGCCCCCATCCCTGTCGCCCAAGTCGGCATCGCCGTCTCCACCGCTCCCGTCCGAGTCAACTAACAATCCCATGATCGGCAAAACAATCGACCACTATTACATCATCGAAGAGATCGGTACCGCCGGCCTGGGCGTTATCTACAAAGCCCGCGATCTCAAGCTCGACCGGCTCGTCATGCTCAAAGGCATCGAAGTCCCCACCAACGACGCCGACGCCCTCGCCTCGTTTCAAAAGGAAGCCCGCGCCGGCGTCTCCCTCAACCACCCCAACATCTCCTCTATCTTCGACGTCATCGACCAAAAAGAAGGTCGCTATCTCATCTACGAACACCTCCCCGGCAGCTCTCTCCGCGAACGGATTGAACGCGCTAACTCGAGCGGTGAGCTGCTGCCCGTCGACCGCAGCATCGACTACGTCCTCGCCGTCGCCCAAGGCCTCGCCGAAGCCCACCGCCACGGCATCGTCCACCGCGATATCTGCCCGGAAAATGTCATCGTCACCCCCACTCACGCCGTAAAAATCACCAATTTCGGCAAAGCCCGCTTCGGCGACGGTCCCACCTTTGCCTCCGGCGGAAAAGCCCTCACCAGCGCTTTCAGCGCCTTCGTCCCCGAGCAACTCCAAGGCGCCGGCGTCGACCATCGCTGTGATATCTACTCCCTCGCCGCCTTGCTCTTTGAACTCCTCACCGGCGAAGCCGCGTTCAAATCAAAAAACGCCGCCGCCCGCCTCAACGAAATCATGTACAACCCCGTGCCCAACATGCTCGACATGCGGCCCGGCATCTCCAACGGCCTCCAACGCATCGTCGAACGCGGCATGGCCAAAAAACCCGACGACCGCCACCCCGACATGGAGGCGTTCATTGAGGACCTCCGCGCCGAAGCTCACGACGGCATCCAAAAAGCCGAACCGCTCCCCGACGAACCCGCCGTCGCCGTCCTCCCCTTCACCTCCCTCGCCTCCGACCCCGCCCTCACCGAATTCTGCGACGGTCTCACCGAAGAAATCAGCTACCAACTCCAATCCGTCGAAGGCCTCCGCGTCGCCTCCTCCACCTCCGCCGCTCGCTTCCGCGGTCGCGCCGATGACCTCCGCAAAGTCGGCGCTCATCTCAACGTCAACTTACTCCTCGAAGGCTCCGCCCGCTCCGCCGGCGGCCACGTCCGCCTCATCGTCAAACTCACCGACGCCGCCTCCGGCTACCAAGTCTGGTCCGAACGCTTCGACCGCGATATCTCCAAAGTCCTCGAAGCCCAGGACGAAATCGCCGCCGCCGTCGCCAACATTCTCCGCGCCAAAGTGCGAGGCGAAACGCTGGTCACGACGGCCCCCGTCCCCACCGGCCTCACCGCCCAGTTCAACACCGCCTTCGCCACCCCCAACCTCGATCTCGCCGAGGTTCTCGCCGCCGCGCGCGGCCTCCGCGAACCCGTCGAAACCATGACCGGTGCCGTCACCGCGGCCAAGAAACTCCTCGAAGCCCGCCCCGATGCCGTCGAAGCCTTCATCGCCGTCGGCTACGCCCACGCCGTCCTAAACAATCCGAAATCCGCCGAGCAAGCCTTCGCCCGCGCGCTCACGATGGACCCCAACCGCGCCGACGCCCGCGCCGGCCAAGCCCTCTACGTCCTCGCTCCCCGGGGCGATATCGACGGTGCCATCGCCCTCCTCGAAGCCGCCCCCTCCCCCGCCCTCGAAATCGTCCTCGGCCTAGCGTGGCTCTACTTCTTCCAGGGCCGCAACGAATCCGCCATCGAACAGGGCCGCCGCGCCTTCAAACTCGATACCACCGCCCCCGACGTTTACCTCCTCCTCGGGCGCGCTTACGCCGCCCAGGGCCAGATCCGAGAATCGCTCATCGTCCTCGGCCGCGGCCAAGTCCTCGCTCCGGAAGACGCCCGCCTCCTGGCCGCCACCAGCTACGCCCACGCCCTTTCCGGTGCCCCGCAAGAAGCCAACCGCATCGCCGACGACTTGGGCGCCATCGCCCAAAAACGCTACGTCTCCATGCTCGATCTCGCCCTCCCCTACGCCGGTCAAGGACTAGCCGAATGGGTCGATTGCTGCGTCGATAAAGCTAAAGACACCGGAGCCGCCGGCATGCTCTGGTGGAACCTCGATCCCGCCTGGAAAGATTTCCGCAAAACCAGCTAGCCCGGACCTCGGATCGGCTCTTACGTTTTGCTCCGAAACCGAAGCACCCACGCCGTCAAGTCATCAAACAGCGAATAGAACACCGGCACTGCCAACAGGGTCAACAACAAACAAAGGCTCTGCCCGCCCACCACCAAAATGCCGATGCTCCGGTTGGTCTCCGCACCCTGCCCGGTTCCCACCACCAACGGAATCATCCCCGCCACTAACGCAATCGTCGTCATCAGAATAGGGCGCAACCGGTCCCGATTCGCGGCCAAAATCGCCTCATAGCGCGGCATCCCCTTCGCCCGCAGTTGATTCGTATGGTCGATCTGCAGAATAGCGTTCTTCTTCACCACCCCAAACAGCAGCAGAATCCCCAGCATCGAAAAGATGTTCAACTGTTGGCCCGCCAGGTAACTGCTCAGTAACGCAAACGGCACCCCAATCGGCAGCGTCAGTAAGATCGTAATCGGGTGCACAAAGCTCTCGAACTGTGCCGCTAGCACCATATACATGAACGCAAACGTCAACCCCACCGCCAGTAGAAAGTAGTAACCCGTCTTCTCCAACTCCTTCGCATTCCCACTCAAAGCCTCACTGTATCCCGGCGGCATGTTCAAACTCGCCACCGCCTCCCGGATCGCCGAAACCGCTTCACTCTGGCTCGCCCCCGGCGATAGGTTCGCGTAGAGCGTCACTTGGCGTTGACGGTTCAATCGATCAATCGTTCCCGGCCCTTCCGCGCGTTCCAGCCGCACGAGTTGGCTCAGCGGAACCATGCCACCCACCTCGCCTGGCACGCCTCGCGGCACTAGAACTTCGCTCAAACGGTCCGCACTACCCCGCTCCGCCAACGTCGCCCGAAGCCGAATGTCGTATAGGTTCTTCCCTTCCCCGTAACTCCCCGCCAACTCTCCCGAATATAAAGTATTCACCGCGCCAGCCACGTCTTCCAAAGTAACTCCCAACGCCGCCGCCCTTTCCCGGTCCACATTAATCCGTAACTCCGGCTTACCGGGCAACAAGCTCCGATCACTATCGGCCAATTTCGGATTCTTCTTCATAATCGCCAGCGCCCGCGCCGAATAATCTTCCAGCTTCGCGAGGTCCGGCCCTCGCCGC
>JANODS010001384.1:0-5439 GCA_031412835.1 Acidobacteriota bacterium
CCCCGCCTCCACCGACTGCGATGCCCTCGACCCCCGCCGCTTCCCACCCCACCCCCGAGCCACCCCCCAAGCCAAAGCCCACGTCCAACTCTGGAACGCCCGCGGAGGCTCCAGCCAACTCCTAACCGGCCCCGCCGCCACCGAATCCGCCCTCAAATCCCGCGCCCCCGGCCACCGCGTTATCCACCTCGCCACTCACGGCTTCTTCTTAGCGGATAAGTGCCAACCCGCCCGCGAAGCCCTTCTCGCCGAAAACCCCCTCCTCCGCTCCGGCCTCATCCTCGCCGACGCCTTCCTCACCGCCGAAGAAGTCTCCGCCCTCCGCCTCCAAGGCACCGAACTTGTTGTCCTCTCCGGCTGCGACACCGCCCGCGGCACCGCTGAAGCCGGCGAGGGCCTCCTCGGTCTCCGCCGCGCCTTCCACGCCGCTGGCGCCCGTCAAGTCGTCAGCAGCCTCTGGCCCGTCGAAGACCAAGCCACCCAAACCTGGATGACGAACTTCTATCAAGCCAAACTCTCACCCGGCACCTCCATCCCCCAAGCCGTCCGCCACGCCTCCCTCGCCGAACTCCGCGCCCGCCGACAATCCAACCGCTCCACCCACCCCTTCTACTGGGGCGGCTTCCTCGCCGCCGGCCGCTAATCCCGCTCGCGATAGCTCTTCGACCGGGTGATATACTCCGGGTACCTCGCCGACCTTAGTTGAAGGTTAAACTGGCCCGTTTCCGCTTAACCAGTAGAACCCGGTAATAAAAGCGATGCCCCCAACCGAAGGAAATCCCCGCCCGCTCCCGAATCCCGATTCGACCCCCGGTGGGGTTGCTGGCCAACATCCGGCCCTCGACATTTTCCCAATCTTCGCCGCCACTTCAGTTAGTGGCAAAGAAGTGAACAAAATCCGGATGGAGTTAATCCCCGTCGCCTGCTGGAAGCTCAACGACGTCAGGTTCCTTTTTGGCTCTTCGTTTCTACTGCCACAAACGCGCGGTGAGTTCATCGAGCTGCTTCAACTCCGCAAACAACACCCCGGCGCTCCCCTTTCCGTCTTCGGCCACACGGATCCAGTCAGCGATGACGCCTTTAACAAACAATTGAGCGGACACCGCGCGGAATCCGTCTATGCCGTGCTCGTTCGCGACACCGCCATGTGGGAAAAGCTCTTCAACACCGGTGGCAGCGCCGAAGGCTGGGGTATCGGGTCCACCCAACGGATGCTCGCCGCTCTCGGCTTTGATCCCGGTCCTCCCACCGGATCGAGTAACCCGAGCACAACCGCCGCCATCCGGGACTTTCAAACGAAGAACGGACTAACCGTCGACGGCCAAGCCGGCCCCAAAACCAGAGCCGCGCTGTTTCTGGCTTACATGACATTTCTTTGCCCGGACAAATTCGAAAAATCCGAATTCTTGGCCCGCGGCGTCGATCCCAAAGGCAAGGGTGACTATCAAGGTTGCGGCGAATTTAACCCGACCATGCGCTTCTCCGTCTCCGAGGAAAAGGAATTTGGCAAAGCCGCGAATAAAGCCGACCGTAATGAAGAAAATGGCGTGAACCGGCGCGTGATGGTCCTGCTCTTTCGCCCCGGCACCATCGTGCGCCCCGCCAAATGGCCCTGCCCAAGAACAAGTGAAGGCGTCGCCGATTGCCGCAAGCGCTTCTTTTCCGACGGCGAAGCGAGGCGGACCCCACAAGCCCTCCGCCGGGAATTCAAAGACACCAAAGACACCTTCGCCTGCCGCTTCTATCACCGGCTGGTTGTCGCCTCTCCTTGCGAAGGAATCGAGCCCCCACCCCCCGTAATCGACGGCGTCTCCCCATTGATTTTCTTCCCCGAACCCGAGGTAACGAAGTCCTCGGTGACCACCACCAACTCGGCGCTCGTCGATGCTCCGCCCACCGTGCGAGCCGCGGGCATTGGCCCCGCCACGCGCGCCGTGGTCGTCAAAAAGCCCCACACGACCGTCGCGCGCGCCGACATCGATCTCACGACCGACGTCCCCTTCGATGGGGTCGGCACGTTTACCGTCTCCCCAGCCGACCGCATCCGCTTTTTCCTCGGCGCAAAACAAATCACCTTCAACGGCACCGACAACGTCTTCTCCGGCGATGAACTCCGCGTCGGCGTCACCCTCTTTGCCGAAGGTGCCGCCGCCAGCGCCAACATGAACGACGTCACTCTCACCTTGACCCTTTCTGGAGGCAGCAAACCCATAGGGGCACCCGCCAATGTCAAGATGACCGCCGTGGAAGTCACCTTGGATATCTGCGAGCCGCGAACGTCCTTTTTCAACGATCCCCCCGTCCTCTCGCAACCCCCCACCGCAACCCCGGCCGCCAAACCCCAACCCAAAGACAAGGTGTTCGGCGGCCGCGGCCTTCCCGTGCAGGAGGATCCCAAGACCAATGAACGCGCCATCCTCTTCGTCCGAAAAATTAAGCCAGCGAATTTCGTCGGCAATCTGGTCTTGACCGCGCTCACCGATCACGTCAAAGCCTTCCCCAAAGAATTTCCAGAAGCCGGAGAGGCCGCCCTTCCCAAACGCCACGTCTTCCCCTCCACCCTCGTCCAGGCCGCCGATGCTCGATTCTTCGCCGAAGGCGTCACCCTCAGCGCCAAAGGCCGCGACACCGGCTTCCAACTCGGAATCGAAGGCATGCAGGAAGATGCGGATCGGGTGTCCATAACCGTCGTGCACGTCGAAATCGTTAGCGATGTCGAACCCAAGGATCTTAATCTGGTCGCCCGCGTTCCCGAAAGCCCCGAACGCAAAACGAAATCCAAGTTCTTTCCCGCGCCCATCATCGTCGGCGTCAACTACGATGTCCGCCTTCGTCCCCACACCGAAATGCCCGCGCCCGATGGCGTCTTCGATCCCCTGAAGCACCTCTGGTTCACCGCCTCGCCAGCCACCACCATCGAGCTCAAAGACACCGCGAAGCAAGTCGTCAAGCTGAAAGCCAAAAAAGACAGCGGCTTCTTGAACGACGTCACCATCGAACTCATCGTCGATTCCGAAATCGGCAAATTTAGGAAAACGCACAAGCTCACCGCCGTCACCGTCGTCATTGACCCCGTGATCTCCGGAGAAACTCCGCTCCTTACGAGTGACATCAACTTCATCCGAAATGCGTCCGTAACTCCCATGCTCCTCGGTGCCGACGCCGCCGACACCAAAAAAGCCTCGGTGATCGACATCAAACCAATCACCCCCAACTTGACCTTTACCGCCGATGACCCACGCATCGCCTGGTGGATCATCGGCAACGAACCCGCCGAGGCCGGTAAGGCAAAATACCAGGGCAAGGCGGATTTCCTCAACAGCGATGCCGCAAAACGAGGCACCCGGATTCAGATCGCCGGAACGAATGATTTCCCCGGCGACATCCTCGTCCAGCCCTACTCCGGCGGCTTCGGCTACGGCATGTTCCGCACCACCGTCGCCCCCCTTCGAAAAGTGAAGTATCGCGTCAATCGGATCTTCACCGATCTCGTCCCCGCGACGGCTTCCAAACCGCTCATCCCCGCCCGCGTGCCCACCCGCTCCCACGCCGACGCCAAAAACCATATCAAGCTCATGAACATTTACCTCCGGCAGATGGGCCTCGAGTTGATCCCCGATGACTCCGTCGAAGTCGCCACCACCGCCGGTAACCCGCTCATCGGTCTCGCAAACCTGGATTCAAGCATCGTTACCACCACCCGCATTGAAGCCGGTCATTTCGACGTGAAAGTCAACAAACAGCGGTTCACCTTCCGTACCACCGATACCCAGGGAGACGATTCCATCCGTCTCAACGCCCGCAACGAAGTCATCGTCTTCGCCTACATCCACTCCCTCGCCTCCGGCAACAACGTCCTGGCCCAGGCCCAGGTCTGGCCTCACAACCACGCGCCCCGGGATCGAAAGGATCCCCCCAGCGCCACCACGCTGATCTTGAAGGATTCCGGCGTGCCCTCCACCTCCCTCATTACCCGAACCGGCATACCCGGCAGCACCCCCGTCCAGGCCGTCAACCTGCGCATCCTGTCCGCCCTCTTCGCCAAGTTCAAGAGCTCCCAAACCGCCCGCCACATCGACCTCCTCTGGGGCATCACCGTTCCCACCTTCTCCGTCGACAACTCCAGCAATGCCGCCAACCGCGATGCGTTCTACGCCACCACCCTCGCCCACGAAGTCGGCCACGTGCTCGGATTGAAGCACCGCATCTCGGCCGGCAGCGGCGACCCCTTCGCCGATGGCCTCACCACCCCCGCCCGTAAGAATGTCATGTTCCCCTCTCTAAACTTCCCGACCGCCGAAAACTTCGATATCATCCAGTCAAAAGCGGTCCGGTTTAGCGAAGTCCTTTTCCGAAATCCCTGAATCAAGGCTACCCATGTCCGACACCAGCTCATCCCAATGGATTCAAGAACGCGTCGAGATATTGGCCTCCTCCAAGGAACCGGCTGACCTCGCCAACGCCGCCACCGAACTGGCCGCCGCCGATCATCCCGCCGCCCTCGATGCCCTCGCCCCCGTCCTGCGCGACCCCGCCTTCCTCGACCGCCTCGACGATAGCGGCGATCCCGCCTCCCAAACCGAACACCTCCGCCCCATGTTGACCGCGCTCATCCAACGCGCCAGCCCGGAAATCGTCCCGCTCTGCCTCAGCCTCGCAAACGATAGCGCCTTTCTCTCCGACCCCGATCGGAAAAGCTTTCTCCTCGAAGCTCTCGCCGGCGTCGTCCCAATGTCCGCCGAGTCGGCCGAAGTCTTCACCGCCGCCAATCAGGAAGGCTACTTCGCCTCCAATGCCCAACTCTTGGCCGCGAATGCAAGCCCAACCGCCCTCGCCCTCTTCCTCTCCATGATGCTTGACGACCAGGAAGACGTCGAAACGCGCGTCGAACTCCTTCACGCCTCCCTCGTCCCCGTTCGCAACCGCCTTCCCATCATCGAAATGGTCGGCCGACTCGCGGCGAAAAACCCCGGCGAGGACCTCGTCAACGCCGCCGTCGAATCCATCTATGACTTCAAGGTCTCCTGGCGAAAAGGCCACCCGGCTCCTCCCCCGCCCTGGCGGACCGCCTCCACCGAATCCCTCCGAGCCCTCGTCACGTTGGCGCCACACCTCAAGAAACACCTTTCCCTCCCCTCGCCCCTCCAATCCGCCATGGCCGCAACCACCGAAATCGCCAGCGAAATTCTGGCCCGCCGCAATCCCTGAACCCCCCCCCCCCCGTGCGCAGCCTCATCCTCAATTCGCTCCTCTGCACCGCACTCGCCGCCACCCCACAAGCCGGGAACGATCCAGACGCCATCGAACAATCCGCCCTCGCCCTCGCTCGCTCCCCAGACCTCCCCCGCCTCTCGAAATTGTTACGCGATCCCCAATTTCTAACCGGACTCCCCGACGGTGCCCCCGGTAAAACCCGTCGCCTCGGGCGCATCCTCGCCG
>JANODS010001385.1:0-9804 GCA_031412835.1 Acidobacteriota bacterium
GGCCGCCCCGCCACCCCCTCCGAACTCGCCGTCCTCAAAGACGCCCTCGAAACCCATCGCCAGACCTATCGCAACGACGAACTCGCCGCCCGCAACCTCCTCGCCCACGGCGACTCGCCCCGCAATGGAACCCTCAACGTTTCCGACCTCGCCGCCCACACCCTCCTCGCCAGCATGCTCCTCAACCTCGACGAAGGAATCACCAAACAATGAAACGCCGCGACTTCCTCTCCTCCGCCGCCCTCGCGTCCCTAGCCAACGGTGCCACCGACTTCGCCCCCAAAGCCAAGCGCGTCATCTACCTCTTCCAATCCGGCGCCCCCTCCCAACTCGAAACCTTCGATTACAAACCAGCCCTCGCCAAACTCCGCGGCACCGAACTGCCAGACTCCGTTCGCCAAGGCCAACGCCTCACCGGCATGACCGCCACCCAAACCAGCTTCCCCCTCGCCCCCTCCCAATTCGCCTTTGCCCAGCACGGCCAGTCCGGCGCCTGGGTCAGCAGCCTCCTCCCTCACATCGCCAAAGTCGCCGACCGCCTCTGCTTCGTCAAATCCCTCCACACCGAAGCCATCAACCACGACCCCGCCGTAACGTTCTTCCAAACCGGCTTCCAAATCGCCGGTCGCCCCTCCATCGGCTCCTGGCTCTCCTACGGCCTCGGCAGCGAAAACAAGGACCTCCCCGCCTTCGTCGTCATGATCTCTCAGGGGACTGGCAATGTGGCCGACCAGCCCCTATACGACCGTCTATGGGGTAGCGGCTTCCTCCCGTCAAAATACCAAGGTGTCAAGTTCCGTTCAAACGGCGACCCAGTCCTTTTCTTAAAGAATCCGGAGGGCGTCACCCCCGCTACCCGCCGCCGCTACCTCGACGACCTCGCGAAATTGAACACGTTCAACTTAGCCGAATCCGGCGACCCCGAAATCTCCACGCGCATCGCCCAGTACGAAATGGCGTTCCGCATGCAGACCTCCGTCCCCGAACTCACCGACCTCTCGAAGGAACCCGAACACGTCTTCGCCCGCTACGGCCCCGAAGCCCGCACCCCCGGCTCCTACGCCGCCAACTGCCTCCTCGCCCGCCGCCTTGCCGAACGCGGCGTCCGCTTCATCCAACTCTTCCATCGCGGTTGGGACCAACACAATCACCTCCCGAAACAAATCGTCAACCAGTGCCGCGACGTCGACCAACCCACCGCCGGGCTCATCGAAGATCTCGCCGAACGCGGCCTCCTTGATGAAACGCTAGTCGTCTGGGGCGGCGAATTCGGCCGCACCGTCTACAGCCAAGGCAAGCTCACCGCCGACGACTACGGCCGCGACCATCACCCCCGCTGCTTCTCCGTCTTTCTCGCCGGCGGCGGCATCAAACCCGGTATGAGCTTCGGCCAAACCGACGACTTTTCGTACAATATCGTGAAGGATCCCGTCCACGTCCACGACCTGCACGCCACCATTCTTCGCCAACTCGGCGTCGACCACACCAAGCTCACGTACAAATTCCAAGGCCGCCACTTCCGCCTCACTGACGTTCACGGCGAAGTCGTCAAAGCCATCCTCGCGTAACTTTCTCATGTCCCTAAACAGAATCCAAATCACTGCCGCCATTCCCGCCGGGGCCGAAGGCGTCCTAACGCCCGAAGCCCTCGCCTTCCTCCTCGCCCTCTCTGATCAGTTCGAGCCCACGCGGCAGCAGCGCCTCGCCGCCCGCCACGCTCGCGACGCGCGCCTCCAAGCCGGCGAACTTCCAGACTTCCTCCCGGAGACCAAATCCCTCCGCGACGCCGACTGGAAGGTCGCCCCCATTCCGGCTGATCTTCAAGATCGCCGAGTCGAAATCACCGGCCCCGTTGACCGCAAAATGGTCATCAACGCCCTCAACTCCGGCGCCCACGTCTTCATGGCCGACCTCGAAGACGCCAACTCCCCCACCTGGTCCAACAACCTCCTCGGCCAGGTCAACCTCTCGGAAGCCATCCGTCGGACCATCGCTTTCACAAGCCCCGAAGGCAAGCAGTACAAGCTCAATGACAAGCCCGCCGTGCTCTTCGTACGCGCCCGCGGGTGGCACCTCGTCGAACGCCACGTCCTTGTCGATGGCAAGCCCATCTCCGCCTCGCTCTTCGATTTCGGCCTTTATTTCCTCCGCAACGCCGCCGAACTCCTCGCCCGCGGCTCCGGGCCCTACTTCTATCTCCCCAAGCTCGAAAGCCACCTCGAAGCCCGCCTTTGGAACGACGTCTTCGTCTTCGCCCAGAACTATTGCGACATCCCCCAAGGCAGCATCCGGGCCACCGTCCTCATCGAAACCATCCTCGGCTCGTTCGAAATGGACGAAATCCTCTACGAACTCCGGGACCACTCCGCCGGCCTGAACTGCGGCCGCTGGGACTACATCTTCAGCTTCATCAAGAAACTGGGCCACCGCCCGGAACTGCTCATGCCGAACCGCGCCCAGGTCACGATGGAAAGCCACTTCCTGAAGTCCTACGTCCAACTGCTGATCCAAACCTGCCACCGCCGCGGCATCCACGCCATGGGCGGCATGGCCGCGCAGATCCCCATCAAAAACGACGCCGCCGCCAACACCGCCGCCCTCGAGAAGGTCCGCCTCGATAAGCTCCGTGAAGTCCGCGCGGGCCACGACGGTACCTGGGTCGCTCACCCCGGACTCATCCCCATCGCCCGTCAGGTCTTCGACGAAGGCATGCCGACGCCTAACCAGATCCACGTCCCCCAGCCCCCCGTCCACATCACGGCCGCGGACTTACTTAAACCCGTCGCCGGCACCATCACCCTCGAAGGCCTCCGCCAGAACGTCGACATCGGCCTGCAGTATCTCGAAGCCTGGCTCGGCGGCTCCGGCTGCGTGCCCATTTATAACTTGATGGAAGACGCCGCCACCGCCGAAATCTCCCGCTCCCAAGTCTGGCAATGGGTGCGCCACGGCGCCAAAGCCGACGACGGCACCGTCATCACGGCCGACCTCGCCCGCGCAGTCGTCGCCTCCGAATCCGCCCGCCTCCGCGCCACCCGCGAAGGGCATTTCCAAACCGCCGCCGCCATCATGGCCGACATGGTCACCGGCCACGACTGCGCCGAATTCCTCACTCTGCCCGCTTACGACCGGCTCGTCGACTAACCGGCTTTCCGTCCCACCCAAACTGCTCGAGGCTGATCCGCGTGCCCATCACCGCCACGCCCTCAGCCTCGAGCCGCATCACCTGCTCCACCCCGTTGGCCCCCCGCAGCAGCACTTTCCCGAACTTCGCCCCCGCCTTCCCCACCACCCGGTGCCACGGCAACCCCGGCTCAAACTGCTTCAAGCTCCAAGCCGCCTGTCGAGACCCCGTCGGAAATCCGGCCAGCTCCGCGACGGCGCCGTACGTCGCCACCTTGCCGAACGGAATCCGCCGCACCACTGCCCGCATCTCTTCAAACATTCCTCACCAAGTCCCCATCGTCAACACGAATCCCATCGAGGCCCGCACGCCCTCCTGTGATCGTACCCCTTCAAGCTCCCGCCCAAAAGTCCGTACATACTCCAGCCCCGCCACCCGAAACGACAGCGCATTTGTCACTTTCAAATCCAGCCCTGCTCCGGCTGCCAACGCCAACCCGTTCGTTTCCGTCTTCGCCGCAAATTCGTTGTATGGCAGCGTCATCCCCGTCCCCTTGAACAGCTTCATAATCTTCGCCTTCGCCTCGTCATCCACCACCTCCCGCGTCGTCTTGTTCCCGCCCACCAGAAACTGCAAATGCGGCTTCCATCGCGCCTCCGGCCGAAACTTCCATTGGAACCCGGCCATATACTGCAACGAATCCGCACTCACGTTCGCTGGCTGATCCAGCATCTTGCACCCGCCCACGTCCACCACCCCATAAAGATTCGGCGTCAACCGATAGGCCGCCTGCGCCCCGCCGCCCAGGCACTGCCCATCACTCAGCGCCGTCACCTGCGTGCGCGCCATAAACTCGAGTACCGGAGTCGTCTCCCGGTCCGCGTCCGGCTCCGTACTCGCGGCCACCCCCATCCCCCGCCGATAACTCCGAATCCCGCCCCGCGCATCCCGATGCCAAGGCACCTCCCCCCGCATCAGGTTCGCCATGCTCCGCGAAGGGTTCAGCCAACTCCGCGCCATCATCCGAACCCAATTGTTCTCAAACCGATCCTCCAGCTTTCGAATCAAAAAACGGTCGAGCGCGTCCTCCGCCACCTGCCAGCCCAACCCGATCGTCGGAGTCACCACGTGGTCCACCATCCCCTGCTGCGGCCACCGCGATTGAATCGCCCCGATCGACGCCTCGCTAAACGGCCCAATCTCAAACTGCGTACTGTAAGCAAACGAATAAGCGGTCGCCCGCAATCGGCCCTTCCAATAGGCCCGCGACGAGCCAAACTCAACCCGTCGATAACGCGGATCGTTCTGCGCAAAAATAAACCCGCTCACCGCCCCTTGCATCGGATGGCCAACGTAATTCACCAGAGCGATATCGCCGTCCGCCCAACCCGACAGGCTACCCACGCTATTGGCGTAATTCCTCAGCAGCGGTCCATTCATCCCCCGACGCGTTCCGACCTCGGTACCCAGCCGGAATCCATGTTGGATCCCCGCAAAGTAAGCTGACTGCCGAAGCAGCGGCTCCCACTCGATCGAATCAGCCCACCCGGCTCTTACCGAACAAAGTACCAACGCGGCCACCGCCACGCGACCAGCAATCGTCATAGTCTTACAAGGATCGCGCAGATGAGGGGAAAGTTGCACGTTTCGCGCGTAAACTGTCAGGAGAGGCATAATACTAATGCCCCTCTTTCGGCCTCTTCCATGAACGTTCGCATTCGCATCAACGGCAACACAATCGTCGTGAGTAACACGGCAGCCAGAGCCGCCACTGTCGACCTCAAACAACAGCGGGTCGACGATACCGCCCTCAACGCCCTCCGTCGTATGCTGGCCACCGAAGTCGGCGATGCCGCGCTCCGCTACTCCGATAAGAAAGTGCTCGAAGAGGTCTCCAAGCGAGTCGCCTCCCGCCGCTGGACCCAAATCAGCCTCGACCCCACTCCCCTCCTCGGCCATAGCGGTGGAGGCGAGGCCGCCGAGCCCGTCACCCCGCCCCCGTCTCAAAACAAGGGCGGTTCGTCCTCCGGGGCCAACGCGAAAGACGGCAAAGGCACCGGCACCGGAGGCGCGACCGGCTCGAGCGGCGCCACCGGCACCGGAGCCACGCCCCCCCCTGCCAAAGAACCCGCCCTCACCTGGATCGAAATCCAAATCGTCGACGAAGACGGCAAACCCCTCCTCGGCGAAACCTACGAATTCACAAAAACCGACGGTGCCACAGCCAAAGGCGCGACCACCGCCGCCGCCCTTCGCGGCGAACAAATCCCGCCGGGCAAGTGCAAACTCAAACTGCCCGACCTCCACAAAAACGGCTGGACCGCCCCCGGCAAAACTCGATAAACGAAGCCCAGAGAAGCCAAGTAATGCCTGAGACCAAAATCACCCGCCGCGACTTCCCCCTCGTCTTCGAACGGCAAACCACCGAAGTCCACAAAATCGTCGTCACGCGCTTCCAAGGGTTCATCCTCGAAATGGAGGACTTCCACTTCCACTTCGATAGCGCCGTCATGCTCCCCGACTTCGACGTCGCCGAAGGTGCCGCCGACCGCATTACCGCCCTCACCGTCCTCGCCACCGGCCTCTCCCACGCCCGCAAATACCCCACCCGCAAAACCATGGTCGCCGGCCACACCGATACCTCCGGTGCCGCCGACTACAACGTCCAGCTCTCAAAGCAACGCGCCGAATGCGTCCTCGCTTCTTGGACCGGCGATAAAGCCGCCTTCACCAACATCTGCCTCAGCAAAAGCAAGGTCGAAGACTACCAGCAGATCCTCAAATGGGCCTTCCAATCGAAGGCCTACCCCTGCGACCCCGGCCTCATCGACAACGTTCACGGCAACGGAACCTCCACCGCCCTCAAGAACTTCAAGACCGCCTACAACGCCGAATTCTCCCGCTCCCTCCCCATCACGGGCACCTGCGACAAGGCCACGTGGGAAGCCTTCTTCGATCTCTACAACCAGGCCATCGCCCAGTTCCTTTCCACCGACGTCGAAGGCCTCGCCGCCTACCGCGCCGCCCTGAAATGGGTCGACCCAGGCCGCAAAACCGTCGGCTGCGGCGAGAATTGGCCCGTCGATGGCATCGGGGTCGATAACTACCGCAGCGCCACCAACCGCCGCGTCGAGATTCTCTTCTTTGACCCCGGCCAGGAACCACTCCTCGAGTGCCATCCAAGCCCCACCCAGTGCAAGCCCACCGAATGCGAACTCTACTGGACCAAGTGCTTCAAGCACGCCCCCATCCCGGTCAAGCCCGGCCCCGTCCCGCTCACAGACGAACTCCTCGATATCGTCACGTGCGATGACCACTTCGCCCCCTCCGCCGAAACCCTCGATATCGCCTACAAACTGAAAAATCTCGAAGGAAAACCAGTAACGCTGGAGATCTCCTCCGCCCACCCCGACGCCAAAGGCATCGTCTTCACGAAGGATCTCACCGACCCCGAAAAAACGACCGGCGATCACACGTTTAAATGGGACGGCAAGCCCTCCGTCGGGCCGCTCAAAGATCTCTTCATCCACCCCCTCTGGTCTCCGTACACGGTCACCCTCAAGTCCGGCGGCCTCTCCGACAAAGCCGAGTTCAAGGTGCTCTACCACTCCCTCGAACTCCGCAAAGGCCCCTGGACCCACGACGAAAAGGAGCCCGCCGAAGCCGACAAGAACAACTGGGTCGCGTTCAAGCTCAACGAGCTCGGCTACTACGGCGGACCGGTGTTTCACGACACCGACAACTACCTGAAAAAAGCGATCATTCGCTACAAAGCCGCCCACAAATCGATGCACCAAAAGTTCATCAAGAAGTACACCGACTCGATCGACGCCACCCTCATCGCCGCCCTCAAAGCCGGAGACAATCCCCGGAAGGGCGTGGAACCCGCCGCCATCACCGACCCCACCGCCGAATCCAAAATCTGGCTCGAAGCCCTCACCTACGAACGCACCACCGGCACCAAAACCGAGTTCGGCAACGTCAACCGCGCCACCACCGACGCCGCCCGTCTCAACCGCCCTCTTCAGCCGCTCGAAGTCGAGATTTTTCTCAAATCGAAGGCCGACGCCAAAACCGCCGCCCCGGAAGCAATCGGCCCCGTCCGCGTCAATTGGAAGTACACCGACGCCAACTGTACCCTTGACAACCTCCCCGCCGACGTCCCCGCCTCGCCTAGTAAGACCAAAGCCTATGTGGAAAAGAGTCTGAAGCTCAGCGCCGGTCGCACCGGAAAAGGCGACAACTGCCCCACCGCCGCGGGTGGCCTGCGAGCCCCCGCCACCGACTTCAAGACCGCCTTCTTCACCGGCACCGCCTACGAACCCCACAAGGTCGTCAACGACGACGGCAACAAAACCGTCTTCGTCAAAGCCTGCGTCGACAAAGCCAAGTATCCCAAGCGCCTCGGTCGCTCCGGCATCCTCTTCCGCCCCTCCATCATGGCCGGCGACGACTACAAGCTCAAAGCCGAAATGGACTTCACCGGTGAACCCAACAAGGCCGACCTCGAAAAATTCCACGGCTTTACCGACGCAGCCGCCCGCTTCCATCAGGAGACAGGCACCTTCACCAACTGGCGCCAAAACCATGTCGCCAAAAGTATTGAATGGCCCGCACGCACCGTCGACTATCAGTGGGACCTCATCCGCGCCGAATACCTAGCCGCTTTCATGGATCTCGATGTCGCCGCCATCGACAGCGTGAAGATGACCGACGTCATGACCCAGGATCAGTTCCGCGACATCGTCACGGCCAAAACCGCCCACAAAACCCGCGCGAATATCCCCTTTCGCGACGATTGCGTTTACGGCATCCCCCTCCCCGCCCAAACCGCCGGCGAAGCACCCAAGACCTATCGAGACCGCATCAAGCTCCTCGTAAGCGACAACTTCTGGGACCTCATCTACGACGCCATCACCGCAAAACTCGGCGACCTCATCCGCCCCGTCACCCCCACCGGTTACATCTCCCTCAACTTCCTCTCCCATCCCCCGCTCGTCGTCAATAAGGCCGACGGCACCGTCTCCGACGCCAGCTACATCACCTGGACCACCTCCGTCGGCCAGCCCGATACCACCGTCCTGATCGATCAAAAAGACCCCGACAAAATCTATTACGTCGTCGGCCACGAAATGGGCCACAGCCTCTATCTCCTCCACGCCTCGAACACCCCCGACAAACACCCGAACGACCACGACAAGGCCGACAACAACTGCTTCATGTCCTACTCGACCACCTCGGCCGCCTTCCCCTTCCAAGCCGCCGGCGTCTACGAGCCGCACCTCTGCGGCAAATGTAACCTCAAGGTCCGTGGCTGGAACATCACCGCCCTCCCGGCCAAGTCATAAGACATGTCACTCGCCCTCTCCCTCACTCTCGACGCGGCGCAGTGTACAACTTTTGACACCCCCGTCCTCCACCTTCAACTCCGCAACGAAGGCACCGAACCCATCTCCGTGCCCGATCCCGAAACCGATGGCGGCGCCTGCTCCATCCTCGTCTCCACCGCCGACGGCCGCCCCCTCCGCCGCCTCGATTCCCTCTCCGCCCAGTCGCTCATCTCCACCGCCCGCATCGACGGCCATCAAGACTTCATCTCCCTCGCCGGCCGTAGCGCCCTCAACTGGACCATCGAACTCGCCCGCTATAGCTGGCCCCTCCCCGCGGGCGATCTCACCCTCTCCGCCTCCCTCCATTGGCGTGGCATCCCCGCCCCCATCCTCGCCCCCGCCACCCCCCTCCAAGTCACGACCGTAGCACTCACCCATCTCCTCACCGTCCGCGACAACCCCATTCTCGACCGTCTCGACATCCTCCCCATCGCCAAAGGCCGCGCCTGGCTCCGCCAGCACAACCCCGGCGTTCCCATCGCTAGCTGGTTCAACGAGAACCTCCCCCCCATCTCCTCTCCCGATTCGCTCTTCCTCCCCACCGTCGGCTTCTATCAAGCCGAAAGCTTCGAACCGTCCGGTGCCCGCTGGATCGTATGGCAAAATGGCGCTGAAATCCGCGCCGCCTTCCTCCAAGCCGGCCACCCCACCGGCCTCGCCCTCCGCGCCGCCCTCCCGGAACGCCGCACCCTCCTCCGTCAGGGCTATTACACCCTCGATAACCGCCTCTATCTCTTCCTCTGGTCCCCCCGCCAAGTGGTCGAATGCTGCGAAATGGTCGCCGGGCGCCTCCTCCCCGTCGCCGCCTGGCCCATCCCCACCCGCCAACCCCAGCAACTCATCGTCCGCGCCTTCGAAGACCAAATCCACATCCTTGGAGCCAACGGCGGCCTCACCCACTGGACCGTCAATCTCCGCGGCCAGATCCTCTCTCGCGACCTCGTCCACGCAACCCGCCTTGCTCTCTACGCCGCCTCCTATCAGCCCGAATACAGCCGCTACACCGCCCTCTTTGCCTCCCCCTCCGGCGAAGATAAAAACGTCGAACTCTTCGCCTACGACCCCCGCCGCGACGAAGCCCCCCAACCCCTTCGCCTCCTCCTCCCCTTCCGCCATCGCGCAACCGAACTCGCCATGGACGCCGACCGCAACGGTCGCTTCCATCTTCTCTGCGCCACCGCCGACCGCAAACTCTACTATCTCTGCGACCACCGCGCCCCCGCCCTCATCGCCGAAAACGAAGACCGCTTCTTCCCCCACGTCTCCTCCCCCAGCAAAGTCTACCTCGGC
>JANODS010001386.1:0-1158 GCA_031412835.1 Acidobacteriota bacterium
CCAACTGGACGGACAGGTGCGGCCGAAGGAGTTTGGCGAGGCGAAGTATCAATTTGTGGCCAAGGACGCTCGACTGCTGGGGACGAAGCGAACGTTTCAACGGCATGGCAAGAGCGGGATTGAGGTGTCCGACCTGTTTCCTCATCAGGCTCAGGTGATCGACGAATTGGCGGTGATCCGTTCGTGCCATGGGGACATGGTGGTGCACTCGGCGGCGCAGTATCAGTTGATGAGCGGGCGCATTTTGCCGGGATTTCCGAACATGGGTTCGTGGGTGGCTTACGGGTTGGGAACGGAGAGTGAATCGCTGCCGGCGTACTGTGTCTTGCCGGATCCGAAGGGTGCTCTGGAAGCCGGGCAGCCGATGTACACGCAAGGGTTTTTGCCGGCCGTTTATCAGCCGACGATGCTGCGGTCGGGCTCGCGGCCGGTGTTGAATTTGGATTTGCCGAGTGGGATTACGACGCCGCAGCGGCGGCGGACTTTGGACCTGTTGCGGAGCCTGAACGAGGCGGAGATGACTCCGGGAGATGCGGAGTTGGAGGCGCGGATTTCGGCCTACGATTTGGCGTTTAAGATGCAGACGGAGGCACCGGCGGCGTTTGACATTTCGAAGGAGCCGGACGCCATTCGGGAGCTGTACGGGATTGGGAAGAAAGAGACGGATGACTATGGTCGCCGTTGTCTATTGGCTCGGCGGTTGGTGGAGCGGGGAGTTCGGTTTGTGACCGTGGTGGCGGGCGGTGGGCCGGGCGATATGCAGTGGGATGCGCACGCAAACATTGAAGAGAATCACCTGCGAATGGCGATGCATACGGATCAGCCGGTGGCGGCGCTGATCAAGGATTTGAAGCAGCGGGGGCTGCTGGATTCGACGCTCGTGATCTGGGGCGGAGAGTTTGGCCGGTCGCCGGAGTCGCAAGGGGCGAAGGGCCGGGACCACCATAATTTGGGGTTTTCGATGTGGATGGCGGGCGGCGGGGTGAAGGGCGGCCAGGTGGTGGGGGCGACGGATGCGATTGGACTGAAGGCGATTGAGAAGCCGTATCACTTTCGGGATATTCACACGACGATTTTGAATCAACTGGGCTTGCAGCAGGATGCGTTGAGCTATTTGCACTTGGGCCGCCGGGAGCGGTTGACCGAGGTGCACGGGCA
>JANODS010001387.1:0-6600 GCA_031412835.1 Acidobacteriota bacterium
AGATCGGCGAAAAGCCGGAGATGGTCAAGGTCCGCATGCGTTCGCTCGGTTGCACCTACTGCACGGGTGCCATCCGCTCGGACGCCGAAACGCTCCCCCAACTCATGGAAGAACTCGTTCACTTCAAACGCTCTGAACGCGAGAACCGCATCATCGACCACGACACGGAAGGCTCAATGGAGATCAAGAAGCGCGAGGGGTACTTCTAAGATGAGCGTCGAATCCCAGCTCCTTCGCTTCACCACCGCCGGCAGCGTCGACGATGGCAAGTCCACTTTGATCGGCCGCCTGCTTTACGAAGCCAAAGGCGTCTACGAAGATCAACTCGCCAGTATTCAAAGCTCGAGCGTCAACCGCTCCACCGGTCCCATCGACTTCTCTCTGCTCACGGACGGCCTCCGCGCGGAGCGCGAACAAGGCATCACAATCGATGTCGCCTATCGTTACGCCGCCACCCCGCGCCGCAAGTTCATCATCGCCGATACGCCGGGCCACGAACAGTACACGCGCAACATGGCCACCGGTGCCTCAACCGCCGACCTCGCCATTGTCCTGATCGACGCCCGCAAAGGCGTCCTCGTCCAGTCCCGCCGCCACGCCTTCATCACGTCGCTGCTCGGCATCCGCTATGTCGCCGTTGCCGTCAACAAGATGGACCTTGTCGACTTTCGCGAAGACGTTTTCAACAAGATTCAGACCGAGTTTTTGGCGTATGCGAACAGCGTCGGGCTCAAGAACGTCGCGTTCTTCCCCATCAGCGCGCTCGAAGGCGATAACATCACGGAGCCGAGCCTTCGAACCCCCTGGTACAAGGGCCGGTCTCTACTCGACCACCTCGAATCAGTCGACCTGGTCGAAGCGCGCAACTTTACCGATCTCCGCTTCCCCGTCCAATACGTCAACCGGCCCACCCTCGATTTCCGCGGCTTCACCGGCCAACTCGCAAGCGGCATTTTGCGCCCCGGCCAGACCGTTATGACGCTGCCCTCCGGCCGCATCACGAAGGTGAAATCGCTGCCTTCCTTCGACGGCGACCTCGCCGAAGCCTTTCCCCCTATGTCGGTAACCGTCTGCCTGGAAGACGAAGTCGACGTCAGCCGGGGCGACATGATCGTCGACCCGAACCACGTCCCGCATGTCTCCCGCCGCTTCGCCGCCAAGCTGGTTTGGATGCACGAAACCCCCGGCGAAGCCGAGCGCGACTACCTGCTCAAACACACTTCGCAAACGGTCCGCGCGCAGATTTCTCGCATCCGTCATCGCATCGACATTAACACCCTCGCCGAGCAACCGGCCAACAGGCTGGAACTCAACGAGATCGCGTCGATTCAGGTGGAGACCCGTCGTCCGCTGTTCTTTGATTCGTATCAGCAGAACCGGATTACGGGTGCGTTTATTCTGATCGACCCGATCTCGAACGCTACCGTCGCCGCCGGCATGATCGATGAGTCCACCGCCGAATCGCTCGAGCCGCTGAAGCTCGGTAGCCTGGAGTTCACCGGTGAGACCGAAGCGACGGTAACCCCGGCGGAACGCTATGCCCGCGCCGGCCATTATCCGGCCACCGTCTGGCTCACCGCCCGTCAGGACCTCGCCGTGTTGCTGGAGCGCAAGCTATTCGACCTCGGCTGCCAAGTGCATGTGCTCGCCGACGATCGCGAAAGCCATCTGCTTCCCGAACTGGCCCGCGTGCTGAACAGCGCCGGCCTCATCGCCATCTGCTCCATCGCCGCCCCCGACCCGGTGGAAGCGGATCGTGCCGCCGCCCTCGCCGGAGACAACCGTTTCCTTCTGATCGATGCGCAAACGCTTCCCGTCCGTGACGAGGAAGCCAGCGAAGTCATCATGAAACAACTCGAAGACCGCAACGTCCTGCGGCGCAAAGAGCGCTTCGAGATCGGCGAAGGAATCTAAACCCGGAAGTGATCGGGCCGCCAGACCTGAATGGCGGCCTTGATCTGTTTCTGGTCCCACTTCCCGGCCAGCGCCTTGCTGGCCAAGGTAGCCACTTCAGCGTCGGACGCAAATCGCAGGGCGACCAGTTGGCTTTCGGTTAACGCGCCAATTTGTTCGGCGGGGAGCTGGCCCTGTAGCCGCAGCCGCTCTTCCAACCGGATCACCCGATCCTGCACTTTCAGCGAATAGACCCGCATGCGGAACAGCATCACGACCAGCGCCCCCGCCAGGACCACCGCGACCTCCGTCGTGTAAGCCGGATAAGCCCACACATGTTTCGCGGCGATGAAGAAATTCGTCAGCAGGATCGGGGCGAGCAGGAAGTGGAACCACGGGTCCCACTTCGTATGGCTTTTGGCGCTTTGTTCGGGCATAGCGCCAGTATAGCGATGGTCACTTGGTTCGGAAGGTGAAATCGAAGTTCTTTCCAAACCCTGGCAAGTCGCGGTATCGCCACTTGTCCCACCCTTCTCTCGGGTGAGACTCGATCTCATCCGGCGGCCCGTGGACGACATACACTCGCCGAGCGTCTGGAACTTGAGGATAGCGCTCCGCGGCCCACTTCATCCGGCGCTCGTGCTCCACTTTCGCCGCGGCTCCGCGCCGCTCCCAAAACTGCTTCACAAACTGTTCGCACTCCGCCGGGGCCGACAGCCGTTCGTAGGCCGCCTTCTCCGGCGCTTGAATGATCCACTGGACCTTGTTCTCCAGCCAGTCTTTACCCGCCGCCTCGGACGCGCATCCGGTGGATTTCTCTTGTGCGCCCACGGCCACAGCCACGAGCAGCACCGCGCTGACGGACAACATCGCCGCCACGCCCGGAAAGGCCGTCCGTTTCTCTCTTCCCAATATCTTCATGAGTCTCTCCTCCAGTCCGCCGCTCCGTCCCGCTAACGCCGGCGCGCCGCAAGCTTGCAGCTCCGCCAGTTTTACCAAGGCTCGGGCGTAGTTCGTCCGGTCCTTCGACAGCCGGACCGCCGTTTCGTCGCAGCAATGCTCGCGTTCCCGCCGCAGCACCGCCGAGATCCACCAAGCTGCCGGGTGATAGAAGTACAGCACCTCCATCCCCATCTGCAGCCAATTTACGAAATAGTCGTGCCGTGCAATGTGCGCTAGCTCATGCGCCAACACCGCCTCCAACTCCGCCCGGCCCAGCCCCGTCAAGGCTGTGATCGGCAACATCACGACCGGCCGCCACCAACCCGCCGTCACCGGAGATTCCACCGCCGTCAGAACAACTTGAACGCGCCGGGTAACCCCCAGTTCGTCTGCCCACCGCGACACGGCGTTCAGCACCACCGGATCTAGAACCGGCGTCCCTTGCCTACGCAACCGCTCGACCACCGCCCATCCCCCCAGCGCCCGCACCGCGAAGCCCAGCGCCCCCACTGCCCAGATCAACGGCAGGTAGGCCTTCCAGTCGGTCCCCGTCAATTCGCCCCCGGTGGTGCTCAATTCTCCCCCCCCGTGAAACCGTCGTCAACCCACTCGCACCGTCCCACGGCAGCAGCGTGGCCAACGGAAACAATACGAAAAAGACCATCGCCACCATCGCCGCGCCATACCGCGCTCGCGAACTCCGCAGCACACCCAGAGCCAACCATAGGCCAACCGCCACCACCGTTCCCATCCACAGGGAATGCAGCAACGCCTCTCCAATTCGCACCATCATGCGCCCTCCTCGTACTCATCCAACATCTTTCGCATCGCCGCCAACTCATCGGTCGTCGGCTTCCCGCCCGCCAGCGCCCCCTGCAGCAACGCGCTCGCCGAGCCGCCAAAAACCCGCGGCAGCATCTCCTCCACATAGCTCAACTGCATCGTTTCGCGCGGATGCGCCGCCACAAATACATGCGCTCGGGCCGCGTCATCCCGAACCAGCAAACCCTTCGTCACCATGATCTGCATCAGCTTCAACGTGGTCGTGTAGCCCCCCGCTCCGAGGGCCTCATGCACCTCCCGTACCGTCCGCGGACCCTTCTCCCAAAGGACCTGCAAAATGTCCCATTCCGCTGGCGTTGCCTTCATGAGATGATTACATACGAAACCATTCGTAATGTCAACGAAAGCCTTCGTACTTCTCGCTCTCGGCTCGATTTGTTTACACGCACACTCGGAATCCGCGGTGCGCCAAGTGAGCCCCCGCTGGACTTCCGCAGCTACCCGCAGCGCATCAAGCGCTTCGGCGTGGCGCTGCGGAACAGGGATTCTGTAATGGTAACGACGGTCCGCGTAAAGGGCAAAAACATCGAGTTCCAACTGGGCGGCGGCTATGGCACGTTCAGTGACGACAGCGGGAACGTCTCCCTGGGCACGGTCTCCAAGAGCCGTCGCGAGTCCGATCTCGAACGCGACCTTCGCACCGAAACCGACGCCGGTCGCCGCGACCAGATGAGCCGCGAACTGCGCCACCTGGCCAGTGACCGTGATCGCGAGAACAGCATCCGCCGTAGCAGGGAACAGGAGCTATCCATCGGAAAGAAGAGGGATATCCCCACGCCGGCCGCGGTCCGCGGCATGCTCGCCGAATATCTGGAGTTCGATGGCGCCGAGCCCGCCCGGGAGCCAGCCCCGGCGATCTCCTCAAACACGGTCCGCAAAGGGATGCTCGCCGACGAAGTCTATCGGATCCTCGGGGAACCGTCGAACAAGGATCGGGCTAACCTGGGTGCCTTCGAGCAGATCACGGCCACGTGGGTGCAGAGCGGCAACGTCACGCGGGTCGTCTTCATGAACGAGGTCGCAGTGAAGATCACGGTCGAATCCCGGTGATTGCCCTCGTCGCCTGGCTTGATCGGTTCGGCCTGGAGAGCCTTGGCTCCCGATGGTGGCGGCGGAATCTGTTTCGGTGCCTCGCGTGCGGAGCGGTGTTGCGTAAGGGCTCGGATGCCTACAAGTGCGGCTGTGGGAAGTCGTACCCCGTTCTCGCCAACGTTCCCGTGTTGCTTCCAGACGTGAAGACCTCGCCGGCACCGGCCCCGCTGACGGAGGACGAGACATCGAAAATCATAGCCGCGTTCGGCATCAAGGACGAACCGTCCACCCGTCGGCGGATCGCCGCGATCTTCGCGCGGACCTACCAGTTCGCCGACTCCTATCTCGAAGCCGAGAACAACTATCTGCTGCAGCGACTAGCCATCAACCGCGAGGCCCGTCCCTCGGTGGAGGCGCTGGCGGAGCCCGGCTCCGGCGAGGCCTCATTTGCTGTCATCCGCCACTACGTCCCCGCTACGCTGGCTTGCGGGGGTCTAACCAGCCACAACGTCCGCATCCGCAACACCGGCACCGAGCCGCTGCTGCGGCAAGCCCGAGGTGGCTGGAGCTTGGCCCTCCGCCTTGCGGATCAAGAAGCCGATCCGACCCCACTTCCCGTCTCCGTCCTGCCAGGCCGGGAGATCACCTTGCCCGTTCGCCTCCTGGCCCCTGGTGCCCCGGGCGACTACGAACTCTCTGTCGTCCTTCTCCATGTGGATGGCCGCGTCCTGCCGACCTCCCCGCGCTTCCCCGTCACCGTGCAGCCGACCGTCAAGCGGCCGTACAAGGCGCTCGACCCCATCCGCGGGCCCCTCCCCGCTGACTACGACGCGGATCACATGATTGGCATCCGTCTCGTCGAACGGGCGGTGAACTTGGCCCGGGCCCGTCGCGGTCTGGAGATCGCCACCTCCGCTTCGCCCGCCACATGTAACCTAGGCTGCCTAACGGTGAATATCGATATCGATGCGCAGACGATGCAGATGGCCGACATCGTCTTCGAAAAGCGAGGTTACAGCAATGTGATCTTCGCTTGCTGTGATGCGCCGCATCTTCCGTTTGCCGATGGGACGTTTGATTTCGCTTCGACCTTCGCGGCGCTCCATCATTTCGCCGATCCGGTGAGCGTGCTTCGGGAAGTAGTTCGCGTCGTGAAGCCCGGCGGGTTCGTGGCGATCATGTGTGAACCGACGGGCCACGAGTTCGAAAAACCCCACCCCCAAATCGTCGAGGTGCTCGAGCACGGCGTGAACGAGCAGATCTTCTCGCTCGATGAGTACGCGCGGATGTTTCACGAGGTGGGACTGCGGCCGACGTCGTCCCAACTTGACGATGATTCACTAAAAGTCATCCTACGGCGATGATTTCCCTATCGCTCACACAGGGTTTCCTAAGCACCTCCAATCTGTGGTCGTCTTGGTCTAGAGCGTGTCACAAATGGATTTCACTGCTGTCAATCCGACCTCAGCTACAACCATGGCTTCAAAATCAACGAGAAGTTCACCGCTCGTTTTGAAGTCAACATCGTCAACTTGTTCAGGCGGCGACTACCGCCCCGGCGGAACCGGCGCTTACCAAGCTCCGCGGAACATCCGTCTCAAGCCAACAACCCCCGAATCACCTGCCCCCCCACCTGACTCAACTGCTTCTCCCGCCCCGCATGCAAGTACCGTAACATCGCATCAACCAACCCCAACAGATGCAGCATCGTCACATGCAGATCCCGCAACGGATGCACCACCTCCACCGCCATCCCCCCCACCTCATCCGTCGCCCCTACAATCGCCCCCGCCTTCGCCCCTCCCCCCGCCATCCACAGCGACATCGCGTTCGCATTATGATCCCGCCCCCACGCCGCGCTCCCCCGCCGAATCCCGTTGTCCGGACTCC
>JANODS010001388.1:0-9524 GCA_031412835.1 Acidobacteriota bacterium
ATATATGTGGAATCAATTGCTTCCTGGATTGCGGATGACGCTGTTACTGACGGTGCTGACGGGACTGATTTACCCGGGGGTTGTTACGGGGCTGTGCCAACTCCTTTTCAAATCCCAGGCGAACGGCAGCCTGATCACGCGCAACGGAAAAGTTGTGGGCTCCGCGTTGATCGGTCAGAATTTTGCGAAGCCGGAGTATCTCCAGCCGCGACCGTCGGCGGCGGGAGCGGACGGGTATGACTCGTCGGCCTCCAGTGGGTCCAACCTTGGTCCGACCAGCCAGAAGCTGATGGATCGGGTGAAGGGGACGGCAGAGAAGTTGCGGACGGATAACCCAACCTTCAAAGGTAATTTACCGGCCGACATGGCGATGGCGAGCGGCAGCGGACTTGACCCGCACCTGAGTCCGTCTTCAGCGGCCGTGCAAGTTGCCCGAGTGGCGCTTACTCGCGGCATTGCGCCGGAACAGGTGAAGCAGGTGATTGACCAGAATACGGAAGAGCGGGACTTGGGCTTTCTCGGAGAGCCCCGGGTGAACGTTCTTACCGTGAACCTGGCTTTGGACGAGCAGTTTCCGGTTCGGCGGTAGCGCTATCCCACTTCCGCTTGCGGTAATTTGTTGCGCCATTGCCCGCACGGATGAGTGGCATGTTGGGACCAGAGACGTTATCCCAACACCTAAGAAATAGACATCGTCGTTAGCCGATAATGGGTTTGGTTCAAACAATGGCCGACACAGAGCGCCGCCGGCCGAGTCCGGAACAACTCCTCAAACAGGTGGAAGCCGCGGAGCGACTTGAGCTTCGCGGCAAGTTGAAGGTTTTTCTCGGTTACGCTTCCGGGGTCGGCAAGTCGTTTCGGATGCTGGATGAAGGAAGGCGGCGTAAGGGGCGAGGCCAGGACGTGGTGGTTGCCGCGGTACAGCCGGAAGCGCCAGCGGATGTCGAGGAGCTACTCAAGAACTTTGAGATTATTCCTCCGCGGCTTGATCTGGCGAGCCCCTGCGTGGATGTTGACGCGGTGCGGCGGCGGCGTCCGGCTGTTTGCCTGATCGATGGACTTGCCTACAGCAACCCCCCCGGCAGCAAGAATCGGGAACGCTGGGAGGATGTGGAAGAGTTGCTGGCACTCGGCGTATCCGTGACTACGACGATCAACCTCCAGTACGTGCAGGAAAAGCAACCGCAGGTGGAGGCGATCCGGGACAAGCGCGTTCGGGACTCCGTGCCGGAAAGCTTCCTTCGCCAAGCCGATGAAATTGAGATTGTGGATGCGCCGGCAGAGTACTGTGTGACCTTAACGGAGGATGGAGAGCGCGTCCATAGCGAAGAGGCCGTGCGGCTTCAACAGCAGCTTTCGGAGCTGCGAGAGATCGCGCTGGTGCTGGTGGCTGACGTCGTCGATCACCAGTTGGAGGGCTACCTTCGCCAACAGGGCATCGAGCAGAACTACGGTACCCACGAACGGATTTTGGTGTGTGTTACCCCTCGGTCGAACGCGTTGTTGATGATTGCCCGCGGCAAACGGCAAGCCGAGCGGTTTCACGGGGAACTGTTTGTTGCCTACGTCGAGCAGGACAAGTTGACGGTGGAGGATAGAAAGACGCTGGAGAGGAACCTGGACGCGGCCCGCCAGGCACATGCGCACGTGGAGATTCTCCATGGGGAAGATCCTGTGTCGGCGATCCTTCGATTCGCCGAGAAGGAGGGAGTCACTCAGATTTTCGTGGGGCACAGTCACCGCGGGGGGTGGATCCGGAGCTTGCGGCCCAATCCGGTGGAACGTCTGATTCTTGAGGCCGATGGAATCGACATTCGAGTATTTCCGAACAGCGGGGCGGGGAGATCGTAAGGGATGCCGGACGAAACGCCCGGGAAAGGGCAACTGAAAGTCATCTTGGGATATGCGGCTGGGGTCGGTAAGACTTTTAAAATGCTGGAAGAGGGGCAATTGCTGGCGGCCGAGGGGCAAGATGTCGTGATCGGGTACTTCGAGCCGCATGGCCGCAAAGACACGATTGCGAAAACAGACGGGTTGGAGTTCGTACCGCGACGCTCGGTGGAATACCGGGATCGGCATTTCGAAGAGATGGATACGGACGCGATCCTAGCGCGGCACCCCAAGATCTGCCTAGTGGATGAGTTTCCTCATACGAACGTACCTGGTTCGGAGCGAGCTAAACGCTGGGAGGATGTGTTGGTGTTGCTGGATGCGGGAATCGACGTGATAACCACGATGAACATCCAGCATTTGGAGAGCTTAAATGACCAGATGCGAGAGATTACTGGCGTTCAGGTGCGGGAGACGATCCCGGACTGGGTAGTGAATCGCGCCCACGAAGTGGTGCTGGCGGATCTCACTCCCCGCGCTCTATTGAACCGGCTAGACCGTGGGGTGGTTTACGCGCCAGAGAAGGCGCAGCGCGCGAAGGAAAACTTCTTCAAAGAAACATCGCTGGCGGCGCTGCGGGAGATGGCGATGCGGCAGACAGCTCATGAGATCGATGTCCGGCAGCCGGAAGCTACAGTAGGGCACGTTCCCGCAACTCGTAGCCCGGGTGCGGGAAGAGTAGAAAGTGCCCCTGACGGCGTACACGAGCGCATCCTTATTCACATTACGGAGGCACCGACGACGGCTGCTTTGATTCGCCGGGGACGCCGCGTGGCGGATTACCTGAAGGCTGACTGTTTCGCGGTGTGTGTGCTGCCGGAGGCGGGCGACGATTCAACAACTTCAAAGAGTCGCCAGGCCATTGACCAACACCTCGATTTTGCGCGGAAACTGCATATCGAAACGCGGCTATTGGAAGGCAGCGACGAGGCGCGGACCCTTGTCGATTTCGCGCGGACGAACTCGGTAACGCAGATTTTTTTGGCGAAGCCAAGGCGATCAGTGATTCCGTTTTTTCAGCGAAAGCAAATGGCGATGAGGGTGATTCAACTCGCGAAGGACATTCAGGTCACCGTGGTGGCTAACCGACGGAATCGACCGGGCCAGCCCGTCGTATAGTGGACTTACTTGACGACGATTACTTCCAGGTCTCGTTGGCGGCGCACGACATTCACGCTGACATCCTGATGATGACGGACGAATTCCAGATCCACCACCGAGGCCGCCACCGCATGAAAAATCGCGTCGTCTCCATCCTTCCATCCTTTATGCAAGAGTCCAGTCTCCAGCGAGAAGGGCAAACAACGGAGTGACCTCAACGCTTCCGTAATATCGCCCGAAGGGCATCTGCCCGAGTGCCGCCATTTGACCCTTTCTGGTTTCGTGGAGGATCTTGCCCGGCTCCGGGGTCTGGGCACCTACCGCACTGACACTCCGCCGCGGAGCAAGCGGCGGCTAGGGGACCACCCGCGGAAGTGGTCATTCAGCGAAGCATTGTTACGTCGTCGGAAACTCCCGCGGAATCAACTCCAACTCCTTCAACTCCCGCCAAACCATCGTTGGAACCTCCGCCTCCCGCACCAATCGCACCGTTTCCACTAACCGACCCGGCGTCATCGTCGACGTCACCACCTGCGTCACCACCTCCGGGAAATTCTGGACCAACAACCCCGCCACCGCCGCCGCTAAATGCAACAACGGCGTCGACCCGCAAGCCTTATAAAATCGCGACATCAACTCCCGCTCCGCCCCCGTCGCCACCTCGTAGTTGTACAAAAACGGGGCCGCCCCCGCCGGATCCTCCGTCAACGTAAACGCCTGCCCATAGTTGATCCCCATCAACGTCACCGTAAACTTCCCCACCCGCGCCGCCTCCATCACTCCCATCATCGGCCCCAAAATCGCCGGGCAAAACGTCACCCCCGCATAATCCAACACCCCCGGTTCCTCCCTCACAAACCGGTGTACAAACTCCGGTTCCTTAATCCCCAACCCGATCCGCTCCACAAATCCCAACCCCTTCGCCCGCTTCAAACAAGCCACCGTCGGCCGTATATCCCGCTCCCAGTCCAACCCCACTTGCCTTTCCATATCCGGCGGATCATGCAACGCCACCCCGTGCAAAGTCCCCCCTCCCAACTCAATCCGCTCCCGGCAAATCTGCTGCTCCACCCCCCGCTCCGACGTGTCCCACCGGTCCGTCAACCCCTGGTACCGACTCGGTATCCCCGTCAACAAAGCATCCGGCTGATGCTCCTTCACTCCCTCCCCCGCCATCCCCAAATACCGCAAACATTTCGTCTGAAACCGCACCTCCTCCGCCTTCACCCCCAATATCTCGAGCGCCCGCCCCAACTGCCAAGTCGCCCGATACAACACCGCCGAATCAAACGTCCGTATCCCCAATCCCAGCGCCGCCTTTACCATCGGCACCACATGGCGCTCCACGTCCACCGCCCCGCCCCCCGGTGCCGGGCCAAATCCAAATCGATGACAACCAAACGCAAACTTATCCGCCGCTATCTCTCTCACGCTTTCCCCATTTCCCGCACAATATAATCACAAGCCCTCACCGTCAACGCCATCATCGTCAACGTCGGATTCTGGCACCCACTACTTACCCACGCCGCCCCGTCCGTCACAAACACGTTATCCACCTCATGCGTCTGGCACCACTTATTCAGCACACTTTTCTTACTATCCGTCCCCATCCGCGCCGTCCCCGTCTCATGAATACAGAATCCCGGAATCGAGTAAGTCCCCGTCTGCTTCACGCCCACCGCCCCCGCCGCTTCTAACATCTCCGCCGCCTGCTCCCTCCCATCCTGCCATAACTTCTTCTCGTTCTCCCCCCACTCCGCACTAATCTTCAACACCGGGATCCCCCACGCATCCACTCGATTCGGATCAATCGAAACCTGGTTCTCCGGCCGCGCCAAACACTCCCCCCATAAGTTAATGCTAATCCCCCACTGCCCCTTCCGCACCGCGTCTTTATAATCCTTTCCGAACCCCGGTGCGCCCATATTGAACGATGGCGAACTGCCCCCCTGATACCCATACCCCCGTATGAACCCCTTCGTCTCCGACTCCTTAATATTCCGAAACCGCGGAATATAAATCCCATTCGGCCGCCGCGGCGGACCCGCCCACGGCTTCGCCTCGATCTGCGGCATCGTCCCCGACGCCCCACCCTGATAGATGTGGTCCATCAAGTTCCGCCCCAACGCGTCGTTGTCCCCACAAATCCCCGAATTCATTAACAACCGCGTCGATTCCAGCGTCGAAGCACACAACACAAACACCTTAGCCCGTACCTCTCTCACCTGCCGACTTTCCCGGTCGATATACATCAACCGGTCCGCCTTCCCATTCTTCGTCAACACCTTCGCCGCCACCGCATCCGTCAACAGCGTCAACCGTCCCGTCTTCTGCGCATCCGCCACCGTCGTAAATGGACTCGAAAAATACGAAAACGTCGAACACCCCTGCTCGCACGGCCCACAGTAATGGCAGGCCTGCCGCCCATTGTGCGGCTTTGTCAAAATAGCAGTCCGGCCAATCGTAACCGTCCGCCCGAAGTTCTTCTTCACGGCGTCTTTCAGAATCGTCTCCCCACAAGTCATCTCCATCCCCGGCTGGAAAATCCCATCCGGCAAATTCGATAACCCCTCCGCCGTCCCCGAAATCCCCACATACTTCTCCACTAACTCATAATAAGGAACCAACTCTTCGTAAGTTACCGGCCAGTCATCCCCATACCCGTCATGACTCTTCCCCGTCAAATCCAGCGGCGACATCCGATACGATTGCCGCCCCCAGCTCAAGCTCCGCCCCCCCAGCACCCGCATCCGGATCCAGTTAAAAGGCTTATCCTGCACGTACGGGTTTTCTTTGTCGTTCACGAACCACTTATGGTTCCCCTCCCGGCACGCGTAGCACATCCCCTGAATCGGCCGGTCTTCCATCACCTTCGGCGACATCCCCAAAAACGGATAATCCGCCGGACGGTTATGCTCGGTGAACTCCTTCGCCGAGACCTTCGCCCCCGCCTCCACCATTGCCACCCGCAGCCCCGCCTCCGTCAGGCGCTTTGCCGCCCATCCCCCCGTCGCCCCACTCCCCACCACCACCGCGTCAAATACGTCCACCGAAGCCGGAACCATTTTCTGTTGCATCTTGAAAGCAGTATATCCCACCGTCGAGCACCGAGACTTTTCCGCTCCAAGGCCTCATCCATCGTTGCGTTCCACCTCTCTCGCCCCGCGAGAATTACGAAGAGGATGCTGATTTGATCAAACCGCCGTCCCTCCTCCTCGCGTCTGACTTTGCCAGCCCCCGACCGGCGAAGCGTCGCCAGAAATTGCTCGTATGGAAACCATCCACTCGCCGGCTACCGACCAGCCATCTCGTTCAAATGAATAGGCTGGATCAGGTGGCACAGGCGCTCCTGCCCTAGCATCGTGATCGGATTCGGACCAAGATCGGGAGCGAATCGTTAGCTAACTCCCGACGGCTTATTCTGGCCGGATTCTTCGTGGTATTCCTGCTCGGTATTCAGAGCCCATAAGGCCCGCCGGTCTGTTACTCCAGCGACAATGTTGTCTACCGATATCATGGCGGTCAGCATGGAGTGATCCTGATTATTATACTTGTGCATTCCGTTGCGGCCAATCAGGAACAGGTTCTCGTAACAATTCACCCATTCGACCACCTCAGAAAATCGCTCATAGGTTCCGAAGTAGGCGGGGTAAGCCTTCTCCATGCGGATGACAGTGCCATCAAGAATGTCTTCAGGATTTACGATTCCAAGGCGCTCCAACTCATCGCGAGCAAGCGCTCGAAGTTCTTCGTCGGAACGAGTCCAAAGTTCGTCACCTTTTTGGCAGAAGTATTCGAGCCCGATCCAGGTGGTTTTAGCATCCGCGACCATATACGGGCTCCAGTTGTTGAAGATCTGGAGACGTCCCACCTTTACGTCCGACTCCTGGACGTAAATCCAGTTGTCGCGGATGTCGACGTTGCCGGCAGGGGTCACGTCCTTGATCAGCAGAGTACGGCACAGGAGGCCGACGGTAATGAAATCTCGATACTGCAGGCCGCTGGCTATCTCCTGTACCTTCGGCGAAGGCAAGGGCCGCATAGACAGCACGAAGTCCTTTACCGGCATCGTGGAGAAATAGTAGCGGCCGCGGAAGATCCGGGACTGGCCGGAACGCTCGCACTTGGCGTGGACGGCGACGATCAAGCCTTGCGGATCCTGATCAATCTGTTCGACCCGCCAGCCGGTCAGGATCGTGCCTCCCCGTTCCAGCACGCGCTTTGCAACTTCTTCCCACATCTGGCCCGGTCCAAACTTGGGGTACAGGAAGCGTTCGATCAAAGATGTTTCGGTATCGCCCTGGCGAATGCTACCCTGGCTGGCTCTGGAGAGCCCCTTTTTTAAGGCGTGGAGAATGGCCTTGTAGACCGACAAGCCTTTGATGCGCTGCACCCCCCATTCCGAACTGATCTCTTGACAGGAGACCCCCCACACCTTTTCCGTGTACGACTGGAAGAACGTCTGGTAGAGCTCGCGCCCAAAGCGGTTGATGAAGAAGTCCTCCAATGTGCGTTCTGGCCGAATCGGCTGAAGAGCGCTGCGCAAGTAACTCAAGCCTACCCGAATGGTTTTGAGAAAGCCCAGTTTCCGCACGGTATCCAGACTCAGGCGGATGGGATAGTCGAAGAGCCGCCGGCGGTGGAAGATTCGCGAACGGCGCTCGCGGACGAGCATGACGTTATCCATCTGATCGGCCGTCGGCGAATCGGGAGTTCGATGGATCTCGCTGGTTTGGTTATGATAGGCAATCGATTGCGCTTCCTGATCGCCAGCCTCGATCTGGAGAATCTTCTGCCACCACGCCAGGACCCGGTCGGACTTGGAGAAGAAGCGGTGGCCGCCGATATCGATGCGATTGCCCTTGTAGTTGACCGTTCGAGAGATGCCACCCATGTACTCGCTTTGTTCGAGAACGATGGGAACCAGATCGGTTCTATCCAGCAGTTCCAGGGCCGCCGTTAGTCCGGCAGGGCCGGCACCAATGATCACGGCGAAGTGATGTGCCTCCGCATCGTCAGCTAGGCCATGAGGGGAATCGTCCATGGATGGAGTAATTTTCGAGCTTAGCATGGGTCCGGGAGTGGAGTCTCTTCATTTTTAAGCGTGGGCGGTCGGGACGAAAACCGGAGTGACGCCTTTGGCCTATTGCGAGAACGGCTGGGACCCTAAGTCAAATACGGCGAATTGGGCGTCGCGATAGATCTCGGATGCCTTGAGTGACTCGACTATTTGCCGCGGGATGGGATTCTGAGGAACGATGAGAAACCGGTAGCGACCGGTCGTGATTTCCGCCACGATGCGCGCCGAGGAGTTGCCGAAATCAACCTGGTATGCACAGCGGACGGTGCCGGCAAAAGGGGCATAGAGCGGAGCACAGCCGTCGAGGGCTATGACGCGATCGGCAGGGGCGGCCTTGCCATGGAGGGACCGAACGGCGGAGTAGGTGGGCAGCAACTGGCGCAGGAATGTGTCCGTGTTGATGCGACCGGCCCACCATGCGAGTTGGGGTGCGGAGACTTCGATGAGGGTGCAAACCGCGAGCGAGAAGAACAGGCAATAAAAAGCCGTGGCGACGGCGAGCCAGCGGGGGAGACGGAAGAGTGCGGGGGCGGTGAGGGCGGTGAGGAGCAGGATGGGCGCTATCGCATATCGGAGCGTGACGAGGATGGAGACCCAGTAGAGGAGATAGACGCCGCAGAACAAAAGCGCGAGGCGGAGGGCGAGGGTGCGATCCCGAATCGAGGCGAGCCAGGCGAGGGCGAAGAAGACGAGCCAGAAGCCCATGGGGTTGGGGGAGGACGTCTCGAAAGCGCGTTGGCCGTCGAAGTGAAGCAGCCATGGGATGCTGGCGTAGCGTAGGACGCGGTCGGTCGAGGAGGGATAGGGATGAGTGATCACGCTGATATCGGCGACGCGGTTGGCGCGTTCCGGGTAGAGCGGGTTACCGGTGAGGAGGTATGTGCGGACGAGGGAGATGGTTCCTAGCGTTGTGAAGATCGCGGTGATTGCCAGAAGTGTGCGGAGCTTTTTGGGTGATTGCCAGATCGCGAGGAGGAAAAGGGGCGTTAGCCCGACGGCGCCGAAGAAGGCTACGTGCTTGATACCGAACGCCATGGCGAGGAAGAACGTGGCGAGGAAGGGGCGTTTCCACAGCAGGCTGAGGAGGGACGCGAGGAGGAAAAAGGCGAGGGGCAAATCGTTTTTGGCGACGAAGGCGGTCCAATGGAGGAACGGGAGGGCGGAGGCGGCGATGAGACCGCAGACGATGGCGGCGGGGCGGAGTCCGCAGGCCTTCAGGATGCTGGCGGCGGCGAGAAGGGTGGCGAGGAAGAAGATGGGGGCGAGCATCTGCGCGGCGGGTTGACCGCCCACCAGCCAGAGCAGTGCCATGAGGAGTTCGGTGCCCTGCGGGTAGTACGACTCGGGGACGTCGGGCACCGGGGTGAAACCGCCGGTTTCAACGTACCAGCGGGCACTGGCGAGGTGCATTTTAAGAGGGTCAAATGCGATGGTCGGGGTGAGGACCCAGAGG
>JANODS010001389.1:0-2448 GCA_031412835.1 Acidobacteriota bacterium
CTTCGGGCGTTCTCCCCTCCGGCGAAAAATTCGCCGACATCGTCGGCCTCCGCGAAGCGATCGTCAAGCGCAACGCCGACTTCACCCGCACCCTCACCCAAAAGCTCCTCACCTACGCCTGCGGACGAAAGTTCGACGCCGCCGATAGCCCGCAAGTCGAAGCCATCGCCACCAAAGTCGGCGACCAACGCAACGGCCTCCGCGACCTCGTCGAACTCATCGTGCAAAGCGAAGCCTTCCGCAAACGATAACGATCTACCCCAATCCCTCATGAAAATCGCCATCGCCGCCATCCTCCAGGAAAGCAACAACTTCTCCCCCGTCCCCACGACCTATGACGATTTCAACCCCGTCTTCGGCCCCGCCGTCCTCACCCGCCACTCCGGTAAACTCACCGAAATGGGAGGCTTCCTCGACGTCCTCTCCACCACACCGAACATCGAAATAGCGCCCATCTGCGCCGCCTGGGCCATCACCGCCAACCGCTTCCGCAAACCCGACTTCACCCGCCTGAAAAAGGAGTTCGCCCAACACCTCCAGCAAGCCAACCCCGACGCCCTCCTCCTCGCCATGCACGGAGCCCAAACCGCCGCCGGCGAAGACGACGTTGAAGGCAGCATCCTCGCAATAGCCCGCAAAATCCTCGGCCCTCACAAGCCCATCGTCCTCACCCTCGACCTCCACGCCAACCTCACCCAACGCATGGTTTCCCTCGCCGACGCCATCGTCGGCTACCACACCTACCCTCACATCGACATGTTCGAAACCGGCCAAAAGGCCGCCCGCCTTCTCCTCCGCACCCTCTCGGGCGAACTCCGCCCCTCGATGGCCTACCGCAAACTCCCCCTGATAATTCCCCCCGAAAACTCCCAAACCCACCGCGGGCCGATGCACGCGCTCATCACCGCCGCCCAAGCCATCGAAGCCTCCGGCCTCGCCGAAGCCATCTCCCTCTTCCCCGTCCAACCCTGGCTCGACATCGCCGAAATGGGCTGCGCCGTCGTCGTCGTCACCAACAACAAACCCAAGTCCGCCCAGCGCTACGCCGACTCCTTCGCCCGCCGCCTCTGGCGCGGCAAAAGCGATTTCGAAATCACCCTCACCCCCGTCCCGGAAGCCATTGCCGCCGCCCTCGCCCTCCCCACCGGCCCCACCATCCTCGCCGAATCTTCTGACTCCACCGGCTCCGGCTCCCCCGGCGACTCCACCGGCGTCCTCAAGCATCTCCTCAAGGCTCCCCTCACCGGCCCCGCCGCCATCTTCCTCGTCGACCCCGCCACCGTCGCCGCCGCTTTCGAAGCCGGCGTCGGAGCCACCATCACCCGCAAAATCGGCGCGTCTTTCGAAAAGAAACACTCCAAACCCGTCCCCATCACGGCCTACGTCAAGCTCCTCTCCGACGGCTCCTGGACCGCCCGCGCCCGCGGCTACAACACCGGCATCACCACCTCCATGGGACGCGCCGCCGTCCTCGTCTCGGGCCACGTTCACATCCTCGTCGCCGAGCGCTCCGCCATGACCGTCGACCCCGAACTCTTCCGCAGCCACGGCATCGACCCCGTCTACTGCCAAATCGTCGTCGTCAAATCCCCCAACGGTTTCCGCGCCGCCTACGAACCCCTTGCCGCCGCCATCTTCGTCGTCGATACCCCCGGCGTCTCCTCCGCCAACCTCCGCCAACTCCCCTTCAAGAAGGTCTCCCGCCCCCTCTACCCCCTGGACCCTGACACCCCCACTCCCGAAGGCCTCTAGCCCATGGCCCATCGCCATCGCATTGTTCTCCTCGCCCTCCTCATCAACATGGTCTGCTACACCGACCGTGTCTGCATCGCCATCGCCGGCCCCGAACTCCGCCGCAATTTCAATCTCTCCCAAACCGAACTCGGCTTCGTCTTCAGCATCTTCAGCCTCTCGTATTTCCTCGGCCAGACCCCCTGGGGCATTCTCGCCGACCGCCACGGTGCCCGCGGCCTCGTCACCTTCGCCATCGCCGGCTGGTCGCTCTTCACCGCGCTGACCGCCACCGCCTGGAGCTACGCTTCTCTCTTAACCATCCGCTTCATCTTCGGCGGACTCGAAGCCGCTTTCTCGCCTTCCATTGCTTCGGCCTTTTCGCGCTGGGTCCCCATCCACGAACGCGCCACCGCCTTCGGAGCCTTCCTAGGAGGAGGCCGTCTCGGCGGTGCCCTCACCCCGCCCATCGCCGGCTATCTCCTTCTCCACTACGGCTGGCAAGCCCCGTTCGTTGTCTTTGGAGCCTTCGGCCTCCTCTGGGCCGTCGCCTGGTTCGCCGTCTATCGCAACCGTCCCCCAGACCATCCTCAAGTCACAATCGTCACCCCCTGGGCCGCCCTCCTCCGTAACCCCCGCATGTGGTCCCTCCTCGGAACCGCCTTCGGCTCCACGCTGCTTTGGCAGTTCTACATCACCTGGTTCCCCACTTACCTC
>JANODS010001390.1:0-9284 GCA_031412835.1 Acidobacteriota bacterium
GCCACGGTGAACTCCGCCATCTTCATGTCTTCGGGAACGTAGGGCTTGTGCTTCTTTTGGCTCATAAACGAGGTCTCAATGGGGAAAATGATAGCAGCTATCCTGAGGACTATGGAGTTCCAACTCGCTCAACTCAACATCGCCCGACTGCTGCACCCCTTGGATCATCCGGAGATCGTGCCGTTCGTCGAAGCTCTTGACCCGATCAACGCCCTGGCCGAGGCTTCGCCCGGTTTCGTCTGGCGTCTGCAATCGTCGTCGGGGAACGCGACCGACCTCGCCCATCCTTGGTCCAATGACCCGTTCGTCATCGTCAACCTTTCGGTTTGGCAGTCGCCTGCCGCGCTGAAAGCTTACGTCTATAACTCCGATCATCGGCCGTTCCTCAACCGCCGCACCGAGTTCTTCGAACGGCCCACCGAGCCGCATTACGTCCTTTGGTGGATCCCGGCCGGCCACATCCCCACACTGGAAGAAGCCGCCGCGCGTCTGGAACGGTATCGAACCTCCGGCCCCACGCCGGACGCGTTCTGGTTTTCCGCCCTCCAGCCCGCTCCCGATAGTACAATCGCGAGAGCATGAGTACACCCTTCCGATTAGATGGACGCGTCGCCTTGGTCACTGGCGGTGCCAGTGGCATCGGTGAAGCCACCTGCCGCGTCCTGGCCAACGCCGGCGCGAAAGTCGTCGTCGCCGACATTGATCTGCCGAAAGCCGAAGCTCTCGCCGCCGAACTCTCGGGGCAGGCGGTCCTCTGTGACGTGACGAGCGAATCCGCCGTCCAGGCGGTCTTCGCCAGCCTCCCCCAACTCCACATCCTCGTCAACAACGCCGGCATCGGCTTGGTCGGCAACGTGGAAGAGACCGGCCTCGCCGATTTCGAACGGCTGATGAAGGTCAACGTCACCGGCCCGTTCCTCATTACGAAATACGCCATGCCCCTCCTGCTGGCTTCGGGCGGCAAGATCGTCAATATCGGGTCCGTGGCCGGGCTCATCGGCGTGAAACGGCGCTACGCCTATTGCGCTACCAAGGGGGCGGTGATCGCCATGACCCGCCAACTCGCCGTGGACTACCCGACCCAGATTCGGGTCAACGCCATCTGCCCCGGGACCGTCGACTCTCCATTCGTCGCCCAGTATTTACAGAAGTATCATTCCCACGAAATCGAGAAGACTCGCGCCGAACTGAACACCCGGCAGCCCATCGGCCGCCTCGGCAAACCTGACGAAATCGCCCATTTAGCCTTGTATCTTGCCTCTGACGAAGCGGCCTTCGTCAATGGCAGCGTCATCACAATCGACGGTGGTTGGACCGCCGCTTAATGAAAACGGGACGATTGGTCGATAAGGATATAGCGTGTTGGGTTGACTTTTACTAAGCGCGTCCCGGATACTATCAGAATCGTTGGCCCAGTACCACATGTCCGATTTTACTGACGAGGGGCACAGTCAGAATGCGTATCTTCTTGGTTTTCTTGATCTTTATTGGTCAAATCAACCTATTACTAGCAGTACCAGCATCTAGAGCCAAAAAAGTCGTTTCTGTCCGAACGGCTGGCAAAAGCTCAATCAAGAGCAGATCCGCGGTAGCGAAGCGGCCCGTGGCCTCGGCCAAGAAAAAAGCGGGTCCGAGTTTCGTCGCGGGAGGTCCGTGGCTGGAGCCAAGTTTTGCCGATTCCACCCTCGGCGACGTCATCGACGGCGAAGACTTGATCGTCAGGCGCGCCGCGGTTGACGCCCTTGGTCCTTACAACGGCAGCGTCGTCGTCGCGGATCCGCAGACCGGGCGCTTGCTGACGATCGTCAACCAGAAGCTGGCGTTGGGCAGCGGCTTTCAGCCTTGTTCCACGGTCAAGATCATCACGGCCATCGCGGGACTGAAGGAAGGCATCATCGAGAAGAATACGCTGCTGCGGATTGGGCGTCGGACAACGATGAACCTGACCGAAGCGTTAGCGCATTCGAACAACCCTTACTTCGCCCGAGTCGGCACCGATCTTGGGTTTGATCGGGTACATTCTTATGCCAAAATGCTCGGTCTCGGCGAACGGGCGGGTCTCAATATCGAAGGCGAGTTCGCAGGCGTACTGCCTTCGGAGCCGCCGAAGTTCGGCGGCGTAGGAATGATGACGAGCTTTGGCGAAGGGATCCAGTTGACCGCGTTGCAGTTGGCTTCGCTGCTCTCTTCAATCGCGAATGGAGGCACGCTTTATCACCTCCAGTACCCACGAACGAAGCAGCAGATCCAGAGCTTCGCGCCCAAGGTGAAGCGCCACTTAGCCATTCAAAATGAGATTCCGGACGTGAAGCCCGGCATGATGGCGGCAGTGGACCATGGCACTGCGCGACGCGCTCAATATGACGCCAACGAACCGATCCTCGGAAAGACCGGCACCTGCACGGATCGCGCCACGCCCACCCACCTCGGTTGGTTCGGGAGTTTTAACGAGGTCGGGCACAACAAGCTCGTGGTAGTGGTTTTGCTTACGGGCGGCAAGCCGGTTAACGGCCCCGTTGCTGCCCAAGTAGCCGGCAGCGTCTATCGCAACCTATCGAGTCAACAGTTCTTTGCCGTGGCGAAGTAGCTCTGCATTAGAGCCGGTCGTACGGCATGTAAGCGATCCCGTCGTCCTTGGTCTCGATGACCTTCGGCGGGTGGACGATGGCGGCGAGGATGAACTTCAACTCCTCAAGCCCTTGTCCCGTCGCGCTCGAAATCTCGAGAAACTGCATGCCGTGCTCGGCCGCAATCGCTTTCACGGCGGCAATGCGTTCCGGATCCTGCGCCGCGTCCACCTTACTCGCCACCACAATCATCGGCTTCTTCGGCAACTCGTCGCTGAAGCTGGCCAACTCGTTCAGGATGATCTCGAAGTCGCTGCGCGGATCCCGCCCGGTCACGTCGCTGACGTCCACCATGTGCAGCAGCACGCGGGTCCGCTCGACGTGCTTCAGAAACTGAATGCCGAGGCCGTGGCCTTCATGGGCACCCTCAATCAGGCCCGGGATATCAGCCACCACAAAGCTCCGCTCGTCCGGCATTGGCACCACGCCCAACTGGGGCTCCAGCGTCGTGAATGGATAGTCGGCGATCTTGGGCCGGGCGGCGGAGACGCGCGAAATCAGAGTCGACTTCCCGGCGTTCGGGAAGCCCACTAAACCGACGTCGGCCAGGATCTTCAACTCCAAGCGCAAGGTCTTTTCTTCGCCCGGCGTTCCGGGTTCGTGCTCGGTCGGCGCTTGGTGCGAGGCGGTGGCAAAATGCTGGTTGCCGCGTCCCCCTTTGCCGCCCTTGGCGATCACAAACTTCTCGCCCGCCTTGGTGAAGTCATACAGCAACTCGGCCGTCTTCCAGTCATACACCATGGTGCCGACGGGAACGTCCACCTGCCGGTCGTCGCCGTGCCGTCCGGAGCAGTTCGATCCTTCGCCGTGCTTGCCTCGTTCCGCCTTATGCTCCGGGTTATAGCGGAGTTCGAGCAGGGTATTCCGGTGCTCGCTGGCTACCAGAATCACGCTGCCGCCGCGGCCTCCATCGCCGCCGCTCGGGCCGCCCCGCGGGACGAACTTTTCCCGCCGAAATGCCATACAGCCGTTGCCGCCGTCGCCGGCCTTCACATAAATCTTTACTTCATCAATAAACATAAGACAAACGCCAATCACAAATAACGAAAGCCGCCCGGAAGGGGCGGCTTCTGGTTCTAACTGAGATCCAACAAACTAGTTTGCGTCGGCCTTGACCGGGTTGATGTAGATGAACTTCCCCATCCGCCCTTTGTCACGAAACTCGACGACCCCGGTGACGCACGCAAAAAGAGTGTCGTCTTTCCCGCGACCTACGTTATCGCCAGCTTTGTAGGGTGTCCCGCGCTGCCGAACGAGAATGGAACCGCCCGGAACCAACTCGCCGCCGAAACGCTTGATACCCAGTCGCTGCGCATTAGAATCGCGACCGTTCTTACTTGAGCCTAGACCTTTTTTTGATGCCATGGTTTACTCTGACTTCCTTACGCCTGAATCGAATCGATCTTGACAGCGGAGTAGTTCTGCCGATGTCCGATCGTCCGGCGATACTGCTTCTTCCGCTTGAACTTGAACACGATCACTTTCGGACCGCGATCATTTTCCACCAAGGTGCCGGTCACTTTCGCGCCCGCGACATCCTTGCCCGTTTTCACTTCGCCATCGTCGGACACCACGGCCAACACACGACCCAGATCCACCGGCCCGTTCACTTCGCCGGGCATCGTCTCGAATCTGACGGTCTCCCCGAGCGACACACGATACTGCTTGCCACCGTTCTCTACTACTGCGTACATGACTGTCCTCGTTCTTAATGGAATTACGTTAAAAGGCTGCGCGGCCGGATTAAGGGAGACAGGCGCATCCCGCGCAAGCGCACGGATGCGCTGCAACTTCTCAGTCTACCTGCCTTCCTGCCGGATTGCAACCTATGGGACTACTTCGTGAACTTTACGCGGATGTTCTTGTACATCACGGTGGACTTCGGATCGTGGCCCTGCAAGGCAAACGTCCCGGTTCCTAGCTTCCGGCCCTTCATATTCGGGAGCTCAAAGCCGGCGGGCTGGGTCCACTCGGACGACAGCTTGCCGTCGACGTAGATCTTGACCGAATCGCCCTTCACGACGATGTGCTCGGTGAACCATTTGCCGTCTTCGGCCATCTTCTCTTTCTGGTCGGCCACGGCATAAAGGCCGCCGGTCCGACGCCAATCGGTGTGGGAGTTGTTCACCTGCACCTCGAAACCCTTGTCCGGCCAGTTCGTCGCTTGGTAGGCCGTGTGGAAGTAAATGCCGCCGTTGGAGTTCGGCAGGGTCATGCAATCCACCTTCAGTTCGAAATCCTTGAAATCGTGGTTGGCGAGCTTGCCGACGTAGTAGAGATGCGCCCGCGGCCCGTTCGCCACAATCGCCCCGTCTTTGATCGAAAAAGTCGCTTCGTTCTCCGTCGCCTTCTTCCAATCGGTGAAGTCCTTGCCGTTCCACAACGGCTTGAACCCTTTTTCAACTTTGTCTTTGGCGGAGACGTTCAGCGCAGCCACCAGCATCAGCGTGCAAATAAAGAATCTTCTCATCATCGCTTCGTATTATATGCCTTCGCGCGCCCCCGCAACGCGCGCAAACGTCCTCGCCGCGCTTCGACGCGGGCGATCTCAAACTCGTTCAAGCCGAAGTAGTGACCGACCTCGTGCCAAACCGTATCGGCCACCGTCTGTTCCAACTCGCTTCGGCTCCGCGCCATCTCTTCATGGGGCTTTTGGAAGATTCGAATCCGGTCCGGCTGCCCGAACCCATCGCTGACACTGCGCTCGGTCAACGGTCGACCTTCGTAGAGACCGAGGAGATCGCGACCGGGTCCCCATGCCTCCACCGAGATCGACAAATTCTCCATACGAAGTCTGAACCGGGCAGGGATTCCGGCGATTGCCCGTTCCACGATCTGTTCAAACTCTTCTCGGCTTACCGTAACGCCCACTCCGTCAGCTTACGCTACTGGTGGTGGCTAGAGCGACTTTGTCGCCCCGCCGTCCATGTCGATGAGTGCGCCTTGCAGAAATCGCCCTTCGGGCCCGACTAGAAAGGCCACTAGGCCCGCGATATCGGCCGGCTCGCCGACCCTGGTCACTCGCTGGCTGGCGACGAACCAGCTTTCGGCGGCCTCCCGGGTCAAGCCGCGCTCCGTCGCTAGCCCATCCATCCGTTTCTCAAACCGATCGGTCCGCACCGTCCCCGGGTTGATCGCGTTTACCTGGACCCCATCTCGTATGCCGACGTCCGCCAGCGCCTTCGTAAACGACAGCACTGCCGCATTCACGCTTCCCCCGATGGTGAACTCGGCTCCGGGTGTTTTCCCGCCGACTCCGGCGATGTTGACGACGGACCCGCTGCGTTTGGCCAACTCCGGCCAGGCACATCGCGCCATGCGAACCGCTCCGTGTAACTTCAGCGCGTAGCCGTCCATCCAATCTTCGTCGGTCAACGCCAGAAACTCCCCCCGTTTGGTTGCCCCGGCGTTGTTGATGACGATATCAAGGCCCCCAAACTCCGCCATCGCCAGTGCGACCACTCGTTCGGGCGCACTCGCTTCTCGCAGATCCACGGCTAGAAAGCACGCTCGGTCGCCGATCTCTCTGGCTACCTCGGCTAGGGCGAGTCGGTCGCGGGCACATAACACCACGTTCGCGCCCTCTCGGCCCAGGCGCACCCCAATCGCTCGCCCGATCCCCCGGCTTGCTCCGGTCACAATGGCTGTCTTTCCTCGTAATGTCGTAAGTTCACCCCAGAAATCGTGAGTTAATCGCTGCCTACAGAATACAACTTCGGCCAGCGGTCGCCGCGATCAAGACCGCGCATTCAAGACCGCGCGATGGCTTCGAGCAACAGGCTTGCTATCTGGTGATGGCCTCGTCGCTCGGCCCACGCGAGTGGAGTAGCCCACGCCTCGTCGCCGGGATGGAAGACGGCTGCTCCGCGCGCTAGCAAGAACGCGACCATCTCGAGTCGACCCTCCTTCGCTGCCCAACCTAAAGGTCGTGATTGCCATTCTTCGTCGCGCGCTTCGAGTTCGGCTCCGTGGTCCAAGTACAACGCCGCGTTGGCTACGTCTCCCCGGCCGGCTTGCTGATGCAGCGGCGTGACTGCTTGCCAATCCCGATGGCTTGGATTCATCCCGGCAGTGAAGAGGTACTCGGTCAACTCCGGCGTTTCGGCCCCGGCGCAATGGACTTGGGCGGCTACCTCCGGCCACCGTTCGACGATCATCTTGACGAACTTTTCATGGCCGTTCTCGGCTGCGCTCGCTACCGCCCCGGGGTCTGGCGGGATCGTGGGCATCGCGGCGAGCGCGTCGGTGTCGCCGTAGTAGGCGAGTAGATGGATCGGCCGCTTCGCGCCGTAGCCCTGAAGGAGCTCAATCATGGGCTGGTCGTGATTTTGCAGCGCTCGACTGAGGCAGTCGGCTGAACTTTCGACGGGCGCGTTCGGGTCGGCCCCCTGCTCCAGCAACCGGCGGGCAAGGTCGTGGAATCCGGCCGTAACCGCCTCATAGAGCGCAGCGCCCCGGGGTGCGATTCCTTCCTCCCGCAGATTCGGGTCGGCCCCGGCGGCGAGCAAAAGCTCGACGACCTCCCTGTGTCCCCGCGCGGCCGCGTTACGCAGCGGCGACCCCGACCCGAGGTAGTAGGTGACGTAGTCCACCGTGCGATTCGCCCGGCTCAAGTCTTCGGCGAGCAACTGCTTCACCCGGGCGACATCACCTAAGTACGAGGCGGTGCAGATGTCTACTTCGGCCCCTTTCGCGATCAGATGGTGGAGGACTTCCTCGGGGGTTGCGGCCGCCTCGGCGTCGACATCTCGCCACCCTCGGAAATGGTAGTCCCCGTTCACCAGTTGGATCGGTCGGGCCCCATCGGGGCGCTGCGTTTCAAGGTCCGCTCCTCTTTCGAGCAGAGCGTCGATCCAGTCGATCCGCCTCGACATGACTGCCAAGTGGATGGCCCGGTTGCCCCGTTCGTTGGCGACGGTCAGCAGGTTTGGCATGGTCAGCGCGCGAGCGAAATCTCCAGCTCGCATCGCGGCTCCCATTTCCATGCCCTCGGCGCAGATGCCGAAGTGCTTGTGCAGATGGCCTTCGAGCAGTTGAACCATCGCGTGGTAGCCCCGTTCTTGCGCCATCCGCACGAACCCATCGCCGATCACCATGTTGACGGCGTCGGCACGCTGTTCGAGCAGATACGCGGCTACTTCCAGCCGATTCTCTCGCACGGCGAAATGAAGGGGGGTGCGGTAGGAGTGACTACAGTTAGCGAGGGCTGGCTTTCGCTCGACCAACCGGCGTATGGTGTCAAGGTTGCCGCTGACGGCGGCTTGGAGCATCGCCCAAACCTCGGTTCCGGTTCCGGGTGACCACTCCAACTCCTCGGTCGTTTCTAACTCTTGCGGTCGGGTCATGTGTTCTGAAACCGATTCTGCCACAATCGTGTTTTGGCTTCCTTACTCGGTTGGTTCTCCCCGCTCGGCCTGCTGGGCCTCGCCTTCGCGCAGCCCTATTCCACTTGGCGCGATTATGGTGGCTCGGCTGATTCGGCCCAATACTCTTCTCTGACGCAGATCAACCGCACCAACGTGCACAAGTTGCAACGGGCATGGACGTTTTCGACCGGTGACAATAGCCGCTACTTCTTCAACCCGTTGGTGATCGACGGCACGATGTATGTTCTGGCCAAGAGCAATTCGCTGGTGGCACTCGACGCGGCTACGGGGAAGGAGTTGTGGTCCTCCGCGCCCGACCCGGACATCAAGGTGATCACGAATCGCGGCTTCAACTATTGGGAGAGCAAAGACCGTTCCGACCGCCGGCTGCTGCTGTCGGTGAACCACACGCTGCGAGCCTACGACGCTCGCAATGGCAAGCCGATTCCGTCGTTCGGATCAAACGGGCGGGTTGACTTGAAACAGGGCCTGGACCGCGATCCGCAGGCGCTGGCGCTGGTTCAATCGCTGACTCCGGGGCGGGTCTTTGAGAACCTCTTAATTGTGGGTTCGGCCACGAACCAGGGTTATGGTTCAGCGCCGGGCGATCTGCGGGCGTTTGACGTTCTGAGCGGCAAGCTGGTGTGGACATTTCACACAATCCCTCGGCCGGGCGAGTTCGGCTATGAGACCTGGCCGAAGGACGCCTGGAAGACCGTGGGTGGCGCCAACGTTTGGGGGGAGATGTCGGTGGACGAAAAGCGGGGGATCGTCTATGCGCCGACCGCCTCGGCGAAGTACAACTTTTATGGCGTGGACCGCGCGGGGGCGAACCTGTTTGCGGATAGCCTGCTAGCACTGGATGCGCGGACGGGAAAGCGGCTCTGGCACTTCCAAATGGTCCATCACGATATCTGGGACTATGACGACGCGACGGCTCCGAAACTGTTGACCCTTCGCCATGACGGTAAGTCTGTCGACGCTGTCGCCCAGGTGAGCAAGCAGGGGTTTGTGTGGGTCTTCAACCGCGTTACGGGCCAGCCGTTGTGGCCGATTGAGGAGCGTCCGGTTCCGAAGTCCGATATGCCGGGCGAGATCGTTTCGCCGACGCAGCCGTTCCCGGTTAAGCCACCGCCGTTCGCGCGGCAGAAGTTTACGGTGGAGGATTTGAGTCCCTACCTGAGCCCCGCTGATCGGGCTCGTTTCCGGGACGAGATTCTCTCTGCTCGCAACGAAGGGCTGTTCACGCCGCCCGGAAAGAGGCCCACGATTCAGATGCCGGGCAACAACG
>JANODS010001391.1:0-3432 GCA_031412835.1 Acidobacteriota bacterium
CGAAGGAGAGTTCGGCGAGGTCGAGGAGGAGGTGGACATTGCGGGTGAGGATATCGCGCGTGCGGAGGCGGAAATCGTGCTGGTCTTCCCCGACGATGAAACGGCCGATAACGGAGACGACTTCAACGTTGCCAGCACGGCGGGAGTAGATCGTGATGGGCATGTAGGAGCCAGTATATGCTATGGGTATGGTCTTTATGATTGACCCTGCCTATTTGCCGGCGATTTTGACGGCGGATCCGATGTCGGATGAGCAGTTTGCCGAGCTTTGTTCGGAGCACTCGGATTTGAATTTTGAAGTTACGGCGGAGGGGGATTTGATCGTTATGGCACCGCCTTACTCGTTGATGGGGTTTCGGAATTCGGAGATTAGCGGGCAGTTGCGGGAGTGGGCTCGGCGGGAGGGGCGGGGGTATGCTTGCGACTCTTCGACGGGGTATTTGTTGCCGAATTCGGCGCGGCGGTCTCCGGATGCTTCTTGGACGCTGATGAGTTGGGTACGCGCGTTGCCGGAGGCTAGTCGGAGCCGATTTTGGCATTTGTGTCCGGACTTTGTGATTGAGATTCGGTCGGCGACGGATCGGACGCGGGTGTTGACGGCGAAGATGGAAGAGTGGATCGCGAATGGGGCGCAGTTGGGATGGTTGATTGATCCCGAGACGGAGACGGTGACGGTGTATCGGCCGGGGCGGGAGGCGGAGGTTTTGACGGGAGTGGAGACGGTGACGGGGGAGGGGCCGGTGGCGGGGTTTGTGTTGGATTTGAGGGCGGTTTGGCGACCGCTTAGCTGAGATGTCGTAGTTTGGATGGATTGCGATAGGATGGCATGATTATAGTCCGAGGAGAGCGACCTATGGGCACGAAGGCTTTGATGACCGCAGTGCAGTTTGGCCAGATGATAACGGCCGAGACGGAAGACTTTGAGTTGGTGGATGGGGAGTTGGTACGTATGTCGAGCGGCACATTGCGGCACGCTAAGATTCGAAGTCGCATTGAGCGGTATTTGGCCGAGCACTTCGAGAAGCATCCGATGGGAGAGGCTTACGGGGAAGTCGACTGTCGGATTACGAACGATACGGTTCGGCGACCGGATGTCGCGGTGTTTCTGGGGGAGCGGCTGAAGTTGCTGGATGTGGACGCGATACCGGCTCCGTTTGCTCCGGATATTGCGGTGCAGGTGCTGTCGCCGTCCGAGAGCGCGATCGACGTGCGGCGGAAGGTGCGGGATTATCTGCGGGCGGGGGGCCATGAGGTGTGGCTGGTGGACTCGGCGAACGGTGAGGTGATCGTTCATGTACAGGGGCAGGGTCGGGTTTTGGAGGGGGAGGAAGTATTAGAGACGGCCCTGCTGCCGGGGTTTTCGGTAAGCGTGGCGAAGTTGCTGGCTTAAGAGGCTGATGAGATGAGCACGAAGACGTTGATGACAGTCGAGGACTTCGTACAACTGAGTACGAGCGAGACCGAGGACTATGAGTTGGTGGAAGGAGAGCTGATTCTTTTGTCGAGTGAAACACCGAGACACGCACAACTGCGCCGTAGGATTGAACGGCTGGTGGAGAACTTCTTTGAACGGAACGCAATCGGGGAACCGTTTGGAGAGGTCGGTTGCCGAGTCAGTGATGATACGGTGCGGCGGCCGGATTTGGCGATCTACTTGAGTGAGAAAAACAAGTTGATCGACCGGAACCGGATACCGATTCCGTTTGCTCCGGATATTGCGGTGGAGGTAATTTTGCCTTCGGAGAAGGTGGTCGACGTGAATCGGAAGGTTCGGGACTATTTGGGGGCGGGCTGCCAGGAGGTTTGGCTGGTGGATGATGCGAATGGCGAGTTGTTTGTTCACGCCAAAGGCGGGATTCGGATGTTGGCTGGGGCGGAAGTTTTGGAGACGGCGTTGCTGCCGGGATTTGCTGTGACAGTAGCGGAGTTGTTGGCTTAGGCCGGGCTTCAGAGGATGGCGACTGTAATGTCCTGGTTTTGGCCCCAAGGTTCGATTTCGTTGGCGGCTGAGGGCTTGTGTTTGTAGTCGGCCGCTTTGACGACTCCGTTGGAGACGAAGGATAGGGGTTGGTTAGGGGGGAGGCCGGGCTCCTCGCCACAGTATATTGTGAAATATGATCCGTTTTGTTCTTTTCACTTTTTTGACTTTTTTCGTCGGCTCAGTTTGGGGCCAGGCAGATACTAATGCGCATGCTTGGGCACAGTATTTCGGGGACCATCCGATAGGGACGAGCCGTTGGGGGGTCCATCTGGAGGGGCAGTGGCGGCGGGCCGATGTTTTGAGTAGGTGGCAGAATTTGCTGCTGCGGCCGGCGGTGAATTTCAAGATCAACAAGACGTTTGACGTGGCGGCGGGGTATGGATTTGTGGAGTCATACCGTTACGGGAGTTTTCCGGCGGCGGCGCGGGGGACCGAGAACCGGCTGTACCAGGACGTGAATGTGCGGCAGAAATTTGGAAAGGTTAAGCTGCAGAATCGGTTTCGGAGCGAGAATCGGTGGCTGCCGGCGAACCGGTATGAGAACCGGTTTCGGTATTTGGCGCGGGCGACGATGCCGGTTCATGGGAAGACCGGATTGGTGTTTGCGAACGAGTTTTTTATGCCGACACCGCCGGAGACTTTTCCGCGGCGGTTCGATCAAAATCGGGTGATGGCTCTGGTTTCGCGGCAGTTGCTGCCGCATCTGCGGCTGGAGACGGGGTATATGCTGCAGACGGTTTGGCAGCGGAATGGGCGGATCCGGGAGGACAACCATACGCTGGTGGTGGCGCTATGGAGCGATCAGCCGTTTAAGTTTTTAGGCGTTCATTAAGGACGGCGCGGTCGAGGTCGTTGGTCCAATGGGCGACGACAAGGGAGGCGACGCCATTGCCGATGACGTTGGTGATGGCGCGGGCTTCGGACATGAAACGGTCGATGCCGAGGATGAGGGCGAGGGCGGAGACGGGGACGTCGCCGACGGCGGAGAGGGTGGCGGCGAGGACGACGAAGCCGGAGCCGGTGACGCCGGCGGCACCTTTGGAAGTTAGTAAGAGGACGGCAAGGAGAGTTAGTTGCTGGGTTAGGGTCATGGGGGTGTTAGTAGCTTGGGCGAGGAAGACGGCGGCCATGGTGAGGTAGATGGAAGGTCCGTCGAGGTTGAAGGAGTAGCCGGTGGGGATGACGAGGCCGACGGTGGACTTCCCTGCCCCGAGGGCTTCCATTTTGGCCATCATGCGGGGGAGTGCGGCTTCCGAAGAAGAGGTTCCGAGGACTATGAGGAGCTCTTCGCGGATGTAGCGGAGGAAGCGGAAGATGCTGAAGCCGTGGAAGCGGGCGATTAAGCCGAGGACGCCGAAGATGAAAACGACGCAAGTGAGATAGAACGTGCCCATCAGTTTGGCGAGGGAGAGGAGGCTGCCGAGGCCGTAGGCGCCGACGGTGAAGGCCAT
>JANODS010001392.1:0-3325 GCA_031412835.1 Acidobacteriota bacterium
GCTCGTCTGCGCCCGTCAGAAGCTTCACTACTACGTCCCCGGCCTTCCAGAACGCTACCGTTCCGTCCTTTGGGGCAAGAGCTATGACTCTGCCGAGGAAGCGATAGCGGGCGTTCTGGAGGGCTTGGGTGGCGACGCGCGAGTCGCGGTAATCCCGGAAGGGCCTTACGTGCTCGCGCGCGTCGCAGAGTTGGTTCGGGCCTAGAACCGCAGGTACAACCCGAACTGCACGACTCGCCGGGCGGACTGCGTGCCCGTGATCCGGCCAAAGTTCACGCTGTCGATGTTCTGATCGCCGACAAAGAAGCTTGGCGTGTTTGTCGCATTCAGCGCTTCCATACGGACGGTCATGCTGATCCGCTCGGTGATCTTGGTCTGCTTTTCCGCCGAGAGATCCAGGTTCACAAACCGAGGCCCGCGAAGAATTCGGCGCTGCAAACTGCCCAAGGTTCCTTCGGTTGGGTGCGTGAAACCCTGACCAGGGAATGGCGCACGACCGTCAGCCGATGTTCCACGGCCATCAGGACCCAGTAGGCCGGCGTCCAGGAAGTACACCCCGTTGCCCACTTTCCGCACTTCTGTGAACGCGTTGAGCTGTTCATACGTCAGCGCCGTGTTCACCGTATTAATGCCGGACCGCGCCGCTCGATTCAACGTCCCGCGTCCAGAGTAGATTCCAAACGGCGATCCGGAGGTCAGCGTAAAGATGCCGCTGACGTTCCATCCGCCGAAAAGCTGGTTCAAAACGGCGTTCTTCATGTCCCACTTCCGGTTTCGCCCGAAAGGCAGTTCGTACACGCCGTTCGACTTCAACGCGTGGCGTTGATCGAACGGCGAAGGGGCCTTTTCAATTCCTGGGTTGTTTATATCGAGGAATGGTTCGAAGCGCGCTTGCGCGTCACCCAAGGTGTCGCTCAGGCTTTTCGAAAATACGTAGTTGACCTGAAACTCGACCCCTTTGCTGTACCGGCGACGGTAATCCATCTGCAACGAGTGGTAGGTTGCGTTGGAATAGTTGGTCATCATGTTTGTGCCGAGCGCGTTCGGGTTGCGATAAAAGTTTACGGTCCCGTTGATTCGGTTCACTTGATAAGTGTTCGCCAACTCGCCAACCTGCCCTGTGTCGATCAGCGCCCGAACCGTGGTGTTCGTCAGCAGGCCGGCATTGGGAAGCGAGTTGAGAAACGGCGTCTGCTGGCTACCGGCGATGGCCGCGTTGTAAGCAGGGTTGAACACGCCGTTGGCATTTCGCGACAGGTTCCCATTGCTCCTGGCTCGCTTGAAATCCTCGGCCAACCCGTTGTTGATAATGACCTGATTGAAGTCAAAAGCCCGGAATTGTTTTGTGGCCTTATTCCCAATGTAGGAAACCTGGAGAACTCCATTCGCGATTTCACGTTGCGTACTGAAGTTCCACTGCTGCACGTAGGGCGTGACCAAGTCCGGGTTCGGCAATCCAAATGCGGTTTGCGTGTTTAGAGCGTAGTTCTGGGCAAACGTGCGGGGCGCCGTGAACGTCGGAGCGGCCAAAGTCGGCAGGTTGCTGCCGATGGCTTCCGTTAAGTTGATTCGATTGGCGCCCGTTGACAGACCTTCGCTCGTCGATACGTTGTTGTCGATTGAACGGATAAACTCGTCGTTCGGAAAGTTCACGCTGTACCCAGCTCGAATCACGGTCTTGTCGCCGAAGGGTCGCCAAGCGATTCCCATGTTTGGCCCGAAGTTATTCAGGTCTCTCTTATAGTAGGGCCGCCCGACGGAATTGCCGGCAAAGTCCACCGTTCCCGTCGGGTCGAGCAGGGTCTGCTCCGCATTGCCGTTCTTCAAGACCGGTAAGAAAGTTAGACTGTTCAACTCGGTCACGGGCGAGTAATACTCCCACCGTGTGCCGACGTGCAACGAAAGCCGATCGGTCACGCGCCAGTTGTCGTTGAAGTAGAAGGCATGGTTGTCGAGCCGCCAGTTCCGAATCTGCGGTGCTCCGGGGCTGAAGCCTCCGGTCCGATCCTTGACATTAAAGGTCTGCGCGACCGAAGCCAGAATTCCCGCTTGCAGGGTTAGCAGACCTCCGCCGATGCCGAGGTCCGTGGCTCGCACCGCGGGCAACAAAGCATTCAAATCAAGGGGGTTCGCCGCGCTCAGGCCGATGCCGTAGACGGGGGTGATTCCGGCGTCATTAAACGACTTTACGTTAATCCGTTGGCCCTGATAGCCGAACTGGAAGGTATGCCGATTCTTGATCCATGTGGCATTGTCTTGCCAGTTAAACGTGTCTGAATAACGGCCTTGGCCGCGAAACGTGTTCACCGGATTTGCGACGAGAGGCAGGGCAAAAATCGCATTTCCAAAGTTCTCGCTCGTGGCGAACACGGCGGGGGCGATGTTCATGCCGCCCCGGGCTTCATTCGTCAAAGTCGGCGAGGCTGTCCAGCGCCACGTCGTCGAAAGCAGCGGGGTCGAGTTATCGTTCTGCACCTTGGGCACGGTGGAATAATCATTGGCGAGGTCTGGCCGGTCCACCAGATCCCGGTTCCAAATATAACTTGCGCTGAAGCCATGTTTCGAATTCAAGAGATAGTCCACTTTGAAAGTGGCATTGTCTCGCGTGCGGTTGTTGCGAATGTTGAACTGATAACCGCCGATGTTCAGGTGACGTCCAGCCACCGCATTGAAGTCGCCTACGTCCCGCCGGTTGATGTTGCTCCCGGCCGGGACCTTGTCAATCAGCGCCTTCGTCGTGGGATTCGCCGGCAGCCCAGAAGCGCGGAGCAAGTCCACTTGGCGTAGGTTCCCGGCGGTATCGAGATAGGTGAAGATCCCTTGCCGCGCCGAATCCGTCAGGATTACCCGCGTCGCTGTCTGCTGCTGCCGCAAGCGAAACGCTTCGTAGTTGGAGTAGAAAAACAGCTTGTCTTTCAGAATTGGCCCACCCAAACTACCGCCGATCTGATTCTGATTCAGAAAGGGCCTCGGGGTTCCGTTCGCGTTTGAAAACCAGGGATTCGCCGCCAAGGCGTTGTTCCGATTGAACCAGAACAAACCACCCTTTAACTTGTTCGTGCCCGATGGGGTGGAAAAAGTCACCTGCGCCGCGCCGTTGCCGAGAGCCGGGTTCGCGTTCGATGTGCTCAACGTCACTTCGGCAACTTGATCGAGGAGCAACAGATTCGGCAAGAAATCCAACCCATTTGACCGGATGAAATTGTCCTGGATATTGATGCCGTCCAGGGTCACGTTCGCGTAGGACACCCGGAGGCCGTTAATCGTCGTGTTCGCGCGTCCGTTGGACCCAAACCCCGCCTGGGTTGACAGCAACGCCAGCGGG
>JANODS010001393.1:0-2657 GCA_031412835.1 Acidobacteriota bacterium
ATGACCTGCGCCCCTTGGGCGGCGGCTTCCCGCACCTTCCCGGCGGCTTTTTCGAGATTGTCCTCGGGAGAGGTGGAGCAGGACATCTGCAAGAGACCAACGCGGAAACGTTGGTCAGAGGCGATAGGCATCCTTCAATTCTACATATACATTCCGCCGTTTACGTCCAAAACGTGGCCGGTAATGTAGCTCGCGTTGTCTCCAGCCAGGAACTCAACGGCGGCGGCGATGTCTTCGGACTGGCCGAAGCGGGCGAGGGGGATGATGGCTTTCATGGCGGCCTTCTGCTCGTCGGTGAGGACGGCCGTCATGTCGGTTTCGATGAAGCCGGGGGCGACGGCGTTGACGGTGATGTTGCGGCTGGCCAGTTCACGGGCGAGCGATTTCGTCAGGCCGATAAGGCCGGCCTTCGAGGCCACGTAGTTAGCCTGCCCCGCGTTGCCCATTTCGCCGACGACGGAGACGATGTTGATCATCCGTCCCCAGCGCTCCTTCATCATGCCCTGCATGACGGCTTGCATCGCGAAGAACGAACCGCTGAGGTTCGTCTGCAGGACGCTGTTCCAGTCGTCCTCCTTCATCCGCAACGCCAAACCGTCCTTCGTGATGCCGGCGTTGTTGACGAGGATGCTGATGGGTCCAAAATCTTTTGCCGCTTGGGAGAAGGCGGCTTGAATCGAAGTCTTAGACGACATGTCGACGGCAATCGCCAGCGCCTCCTTTCCAGTGGCGCGAATTTCAGCGGCGACGGCCTCGCACTTTTCAATATTTCTCGCTGCGACGATCACGCGCGCCCCGGCGGCGGCCAAGCGGAGGGCGCAAACCCGGCCGATGCCGCGGTTGCCTCCAGTGATCAGAGCGTTCCGATTTACCATGGACTTATCATATGGCATATAGCGATTTGCGCGAATTCATTGCGGCCCTTGAAAAGGCTGGCGAACTTAAGCGCATTCCATTCGAAGTAGACCCGAAGCTGGAGATGACCGAGTTCGCCGACCGGTCGGTCAAGACCGGGGGCCCGGCGCTGCTGTTTGAGAAGCCGAAGGGCTACAGCGTGCCGGTGCTGATCAACAGCCTGGCGAGCGAGAAGCGGATGCAAATCGCGCTGCAGGTGGACAAGTTTCAGGACATCGCGGATCGGATCTCCGACTACCTGCAGATGCAGATGCCGCAGGGGCTGCTGGGCAAGCTTTCGATGTTGCCGAAGCTGGCGGAGATGGGTTCGTTTTTTCCGAAGAAGGTGAGTTCGGGGCCGTGTCAGGAAGTGGTGTTGAAGGGCGAACAGATCGACCTGCGAAAGCTGCCGGTGTTGACCTGTTGGCCGCAGGATGGCGGGCCGTTCATCACGCTGCCGATGGTGTTCACGAAGAACCCGGAGACGGGCAAGCGGAACTGCGGGATGTATCGGATGCAAGTGTACGATGAGCGGACGACGGGCATGCACTGGCAGACGCACAAGCAGGGTGCGGAGCACTATCGGCGGCGGTTCAAGGCGGGCGAGACGCGGATGGACGTGGCGGTGGCGATTGGAGCAGATCCGACCGTGATGTACGCGGCGATATTGCCGTTGCCGCCGGATTTGGACGAGATGATGATCGCGGGATTTCTGCGCAAGAAGCCGGTGGAGATGGTGCAGTGTTTGACGGTGGACGTGGACGTGCCGGCCAATGCCGAGTTCGTGCTGGAAGGGTATGTGGAGTTGGGCGAGAAACGGACGGAGGGGCCGTTTGGGGACCATACGGGTTTCTATTCTTTGGAAGACGAGTACCCCGTGTTTCATTTGACTTGTTTAACGCATCGCAAGAACCCGATTTATGCGACGACGATTGTGGGTCCGCCGCCGATGGAAGACTACTACATGGGCAAAGCGATTGAGCGGACGTTTCTGCCGTTGATGCGGATGCAGATTCCTGAGATCTTGGACATGTGCATGCCGGCCGAGGGGATTTTTCACAATTTGATGCTGTTGAAGATTCGGAAGAGCTACCCGATGCAGGCGCGGAAGGTGATGCATGCGGTGTGGGGTTTGGGGCAGGCGATGTTCACGAAGTGCATTGTGGTGGTGGATGAGGATGTCGACGTGCAGAACTACAGCGAGGTGGCTTGGAAGACACTAAACAACATTGATCCGCAGCGGGATATTGAGTTTGTGCTGGGGCCGATTGATTCGCTAGACCATTCGAGCCGGATGGTGAATTGGGGTTCAAAGATGGGGATTGATGCGACGCGGAAATGGCCGGAGGAGGGGTTTACGCGGCGTTGGCCCGACGTTTTAACCCTACCGGCCGATGTGAAGGAGCGGGTGGCGGAGATGTGGAAGAAGGCGGGTTTGTAGTTTTTTCGTAACTTTGATCTGGTAGGCTCAGGCAGAGGTTTTATGCGAGCTTATTTGATGATTCTGCTGACGGCGGCTGCCGCTTGGGCGCAGACCGCTACGGGGACGATCACTGGGACGGTGACCGATAGCAGCGGGGCAATGGTAGCTGGGGCGAAGGTAGCGGTGACCAACGTTGGCACCAGCTCGAAGGTTGAAGTGATGACGAACGAGGCGGGGAATTACACGGCACCTCTTTTGCCGCTCGGCGAATACGCGGTTGGGGTGAGCGCCGCTGGATTCAAGGGATTCAACCAGACGGGGATCCGGTTGAGTGTGCAGC
>JANODS010001394.1:0-1411 GCA_031412835.1 Acidobacteriota bacterium
CTTTGGGCCACCAAAGTCGAGCCCGCTTGGCACGAAGTTACGGTCACCCCAATTCGCGGTCTCCCCGCCATGCGGATCCTGCATCTCTCCGATCTGCACTGCTCCGATGGCCTCCCCGCCTCGGTTCTTCTCCGTGCCCTCGACATGGGCCTCGAACATCGTCCCGATGTCATTTGCCTCACCGGCGACTACGTCTCCACCACCCACGGCTTCGACGAAGTCGGCCTTCGCGGAGTCTTCCGCCGCGCCTCCCAAGCCGCCCCGTCCTACGCCGTCCTCGGCAACCACGATGGTGGCCATTGGCTGAACAAGCGCTTCGGCGGTAGTCCCACCTCGGCCGCGATGCGCCAGATGCTCTCCAGCGAAGGCATCCACGTCCTACATAACCAATCCGCCGTGCTGTCCAACGGCGTCGAACTCGTCGGCCTAGGCGACATCTATTCGAAGGAGTTCGGCCCTTTCACCGGCACTGCCCCCGGACCTCGCATCGTCCTCTGCCACAACCCTGACGGCAAGGACAAGCTAGTCCACGAACGCTGGAATCTCATGCTCAGCGGCCACACCCACGGCGGCCAAATCCGCCTCTGGCCAGCCCCCACAGTTTGGGCGCCGGTCAACGACCAGCGCTTCGTCTCCGGGCTCCACGACTGGGCCGGCCGCCAACTCTTCATCACGCGCGGAGCAGGTTCGCCCAAACACGTCCGCTTCGGCTGCCGACCCGAAGTCTCTATTTTGGAGTTAGCAGCGTAGCGTAAGTGGCGGCGGCCCAAGTCCGCCTGTGGCCGGTGCCCGCGACCTAGCACCGGCCAACGTTTTCTCTCCGGGCTCCACGACTGGGCCGACCGCCAATTCTTCATCATGCGCGGAGCAGGTTCCCCCAAAAACATCCGCTTTGGCTGCCGACCCGAAGTCTCTATCTTGGAGCTAGCAGCCTAGCGTAGGTTGCGGCATCAAAGCCCACCAATAGCGTTTTCCCTCGCCGTAAAGTCGGTGCCCGCAGGTTCCCGCTTGGGCCTACCACCAACGCCGCCACCTCGTCATCGGAAGGGTTGGTCCGCATATCCAGATGGATCACGTTCTTGCCCTTGGTCGCGTAGACCTCGTTCATCTCTCGAGCCAGCGCAAGCGCCGCCCCCCGGTCCATCGTCTGCTTCTTTGCGTCCACTTGGGTAGCCGTGGACAAGCCGCCTTTCGCAAGAAACTCCTGCGTTTTGCCACAAGTTTTTCAACCAGGGCGGTGATAGCTCCAATCAATAGGGTGAGTTGCCATAGTATTGAAGATGCTACATCGGAAAGGTACGACATGACAATTTCTTTGCTGTCCCATGTTGAGCCCCAAGGTCGCCTCCTCCTCCCCAGTTCGATGGAGGACCAAGGGCTCTACTGCGTCATCGTCGCCCCCCGATCCGGC
>JANODS010001395.1:0-4650 GCA_031412835.1 Acidobacteriota bacterium
ATCGAGGCGGTGCAGACGGGGGCCTTGACGGGCTTGGAGGCATATTCCCGGATCGCGAAGCTGAGCGCCTGGGGCGGGTTGGTTTCGGTCCCGGTGACGGTCTTGCTCGCCTACCAGTACGGCACCTCCGGGGCCATCGCCGGGCTCACCGTTTCGCTCGCCATCTCGTGCCTTTTGAACGCCTGGGTCCTCCAAGCGGAGTGTCGGCGGCGGGGGATTCGAACGACGCTCGTCGGTTGCTCTTCGGAAAAGGGAGTTCTGTTTTCGTTCAGCCTCCCGGCGTATGTCTCCGGGATCATCGTCGCTCCGGTGAGCTGGTTGAGCACGGTGATGCTGGTGCACCAGTCGAACGGGTTTGCTGAAATGGCTTTGTTTTCGGCGGCGGATCGGTTCCGCTACATCCTAATTTTCATTCCGCTGGCCGTTTCTCGCATTGCCGTGCCGGCTCTCTCTCGCTTTCGGGCGGAGCAGAACCATGGCGCCTATCGCAGCGCGTTCCAATGGAACCTCGGCTTCAGCCTTCTGGCGACCGTGCCAGCCGCGGCAATCTGTGCTGTCGTTTCGCCGCGCTTAATGGCGTTGTTTGGGGAGTCATTCGCACAGGGCTGGCCGGTTCTGGTCGTGCTTGCTATTTCCGCAGTACCCACCGTGCTCAACACCCAGTTGGGAGCGGCTTTGCTCAGCAACGGCCGGGCGTGGGCGCGGACCGGCGTCGATGTCCTGCTAGCCGTAACCTTTCTGGGAGCCGCCTGGTTCGCCGTGCCCCGCTGGAGTGCGATGGGGCTAGCCGGCGCGTTCCTGTTCTCCTATACGATCGCCTCGGTTATCCTCTGGGTCGTTCTCCGCCAGAGCCACACCGAACTGGAAGTGGGGGCGAAAGGATGAAGGAAACTTCCGGGCGGTTGAGTCCTTTGTGGGTCGCGGCGCTGCCCATGCTGGCGCTGGCCGCGCTGCTCGCTTGTCCGCCGGAGCAGAGACTGCTCTCGGTGCTGGCGTCGGCCAGCCTCTGTGCTCTGATGCCCTGGGTTTTACCGCGGGCAAGGTTCCGCACCGACGCTTACTTTTCGCCAGTCAACGTGGCGTTGGCGCTTCTCCATTTGAAGATCGTGCTGGTGCCCATTCTGCTGATGAACTTTGGCTTCCGAAACGAGATCTCAGCGCTTACGGCCTCGCTCGGCTCGATGGAAAAAGCCGTCCTCGTTGACACCATCGCCTATGTCGCGTTCTGCATCGGGCTGCAATTGTTCTCGGATCGGCCGGTGAATCCGGGACGATACTCCCTACTGCCGGCCCTGAGCGGGACCCCTGGGCACGGATTCACAGTTGCTTTTGCGCTGCTCGGGGTGGTCGGCCTGTTTCTTACTTTTGGCAGCGTCGGCCGGTTTCTCGAGTACTTCTCTGATCCCGCGTCCGTGATCACGCAAGAGGGCGGCGCCAGCGTGGGCGACTTCTTGGGCACCATGCTGCGTCCGTTTTTCGCCTTCGCGCTGGTGACCTGGTGGGCCGGCGTCGCGGACGAAAGTCGAGAAACAGGCAACCGCTGGCGCCCGGCATTGGTAGGAATCGCGGCGGCGGTCGGCATCACGATTGCCAACATGACGTTCAGCTTTAACCGCGGAGCGTTCGTGTTCCCGGTGTTGTCTCTGATCGCGGTGTACAGCGCACGAATTCGCCGCATTCCCTTCGTGCTGACGCTGACGGGAATCGCGATCTGCGTGCCGCTGTTGTTGGCCGTGGCTTCGTTTCGCAGTAACTCGCAACTCGCCAAAGTGTCCCCGACGGCGACTAGCGACTCTGGTCTCTCGATGGCCGACCTGACCGACAACATCGTCGTCTATTGCGGCGGCCCGCAGTTGACGGCGGTGTTCTACGAGAGCCTCGACTGGGGCGACAAGCTGTTCGGAGGGACCTCTTTGGTGTCCTCGGTCCTAAGTCCCATCCCGATTCTGGGGAAGTCGTTTCGGGAAGACGGCGGGCCGATTGTCTACAACAAGGCCATCTATGGAATGGCGGGAATCGACGACCAGATTCCGCCGTTTACCTCGGAGCTGTTCGGAAACTTCCACGTCGCTGGAGTGGTGGCGGGGCTGCTCGGGCTGGCCTTTCTGCTGGCGCGGTTGGAGTCCTGGATGGACGTTGTCGGCTCCACATTCGGAGCGTTTGTGATTCAATACATCGCCGTTTGGGGAGCCATGCTCTCGGTGTGGAGCGTCAGCGTCTACGCCCAGATCTTATTCTATTTTCTCGGGCCGGTGTACCTATACCTGGCCGTTATGCGAATCCGCGCCTGGCTGCGAAGAGCGCCCGCGCAAGAAGTTCTTACTTACAAGGGAGTTATAGCGCAATGAAGATCTGTTTGGTTGGTGGCATCTACAACAAAGGTGGAGCCCGTTCGAACTATTTGAAGATCACGCCGGAAACGACGCTCGAAACCGGATTCCGCGAGGCAGGCCATGAAGTCACAACGCTCAGCCACTACGACGAAGCGGACTTCAGTAAGTTCGATGTCGTCCACGTGCATCACCTCAGCTACGGCGCATTGCGCATGGCCGGGGATCCTTCCTCGACACCTTTTTTATTCACGCCCCATGCGACCAGCCATATGGCGGCGGGGTCTTTGAGCCGCACCCGTCGCCTAGCGATGCGATATGTCTTTTCCTGTGTCGACGCCGTCGTGAGCCTTTCAAATATGGAGGCCCAGGGGGCCCGCGAAGCTTACTCCTTCGAAGGCGCGGTGTTGACCACGATTCCGAACGGAATCGATGTTACTAAGTACAATTACCGGCGAGTCAATCGGGCCGGTCAGGGCGCGCCGTGGCAAATGCTGTTCAGCGCGCAGTTGATTCCGATTAAACGCTGCGATGTGCTGATGCGGGCGATGGCAAGTCTGAAATACGACTGCGAACTCACGCTCGTCTATCAGAATCCGCAGATCGAGAAGGAGCTTAAGGCCTTTGCCGCTTCGTTGGGACTCGCCAACCGCGTTCACTTCCGCGGCAAGGTGGATCCTCAGGAGTTGGCTGCGCTTTATCAGCAGAGCGATCTGTTGGTGCTGCCGAGTGAGACCGAGGCGCTGCCGTCCGTCATCACGGAGGCGATGCTGTGCGGGTTACCCTTCGTCGCCAGTGCCGTGGGTGGCATTCCCGAACAAGCCAACGGGTTTGGCGTCGTGCTGGAAGACCGGTCGATGGAGAAGATCGCCGAGGCCATCGCTCACGTCTTCGAGAACTACGGCCGGTATCAGGCCGATGGCGAGGCGATGAGTCAATACGCCAGAAAGACCTTCGCTATCGACACCATGGTGAACCGCCACCTGGCCCTCTATGAACAGATGATCGGCGTAAGCCCGCGTCGGCATTCCTCCAGATTTTCCGCGCCGCGGACGATCGCGCGGGTGGCCGCGCGTTGGATGGGAACCGCTGGACCTTCGAACAAGGTGGCGGCCGCCCTATGACGATCGTCCACATCGGCCCGCCGCATCTACCGATTCTCTACAACCTGGGCGGAGCCACCGAGCGCCGCATGCGGGAGGTGGCCGCGCGCCAAGCCCAGCAGGGGTCGCGCGTGATCGTCTACTCCGCCGAAGACCAGACCAAGTCCACCGACTACTTCGGCGCTGAGATTCGGGCGGTCGAATGCCGTCGGCAGGGGCTGCTGCGGGCAGCGGAGTTTCTGACCAAGAGCCTCCGCGACGTCAAGCGGGTGGCTCCGGATGTGATCCACTTCCACACGCTCGCGGAAGGAGCGGCGTTCGCAAAACTATTCGCCCGGGGGATTAATGCGATAACGGTTCTCTCGTTCGATTACTTCATCTTTCGTCGCGGGAAGCAGAATCCGTTCTTCCCGTGGTACCAGCGGGCGCTGCGGTCGTTCACGTCGCTGCTGCCCGTATCGGACTATTGCCGACGGGAGTCGGCGGCTTACTGGTCGATCCCGGAAGATCGGATGCAAGTTCTCTATAACGGCGTCAGCCTACAGCAGTTCTATCCGGACGCCAATGCCGCCGCCGGTCGCCGCGCCGCGCTGGGGATCGGCGATGAGTTTGTGCTCGTCTACGTCGGGCGGGTCTGTAAGCAAAAGGGCACCGATCTTCTTGTTGATGCTTACGCACAGTTGCGGGCGGAGGGCCGCAAGATCCGGCTCGTAATCGCCGGGCCCATCGGCCAGTTTGGCCACGAAGGTTCGGACGAAATCACGAACAAGCTGAAAGCGAACGACGGGCTGTATTTGGGCCCGGTGGACGAGGCCGTGCTGCCCTCGGTCTACAACATGGCGGACGTATTCGTTTTGCCAACGCGCGATAACGAGATGTTCGGCATGGCGGCGATTGAAGCGCAGGCCTGCGGCCGCCCGGTGGTTTGCAGCAATCACGGCGGGCTTCCGGAAGTGGTCGACCGATCCAGCGGGCTGCTCTTCCGCTCCGGCGACCTGGACGACTTGACCCAACAGCTTCGTCTACTGATGGACAACTCCGACCTGCGCCAGAAGTTCAGCGAGGCAGCCGTGCCAAACGCCCGCCGTTTCGCCTGGGATAGAATTAGTATATAGTTGGGCGATTTCTATCGGGCGGTGCCGCGACAGTAATGGAAACGCCTCTCATTAGCGTGATCCTGCCGTTCCTGAACCCGGGCCCGGCCTTCACCGCGGCAC
>JANODS010001396.1:0-2439 GCA_031412835.1 Acidobacteriota bacterium
CGTGGCCCCACCGCGCCGCCGCCAGATAATTCTCCCGTTGGTCGAGATACACGCCGGTCTTCTGCCCGCCCAGCAGGTTCGCTTCGAAGGTCAAGCCGTTCATCGTCACGTTTACGGGCCCGGTCAAATCGCCGTAGATTACTCCACTCCGCAGCGGCAGTTCCTCTTTCAGCCGCACCGAAGCATCGTTTCGTTCCACGATGGCCCGCGGCGAGTACTGAGCAATCAGGGCGTCGACTACCTCTGGCTGAATCCGGTCCATCCCCTGATTCAGACTTTGGATGACGAACACATCGGCGTACCGGTCGACAATCAGCGCGGGCATCTGGTCGGCCTCGCTGGAGATGAGCCGATAGGCGTTGCTGCCGTCCACCACCCGATCGCGAAACCGCTGGGCGGCGGCCAAGCGATCCGGTATGGAGAACTCCTTGCCCAGCAGGCGCAGGGTGATCTGCGAGACGCTCGAATAATGGGCCAAGCCGCAGGAACGCCCTCGCGGATCCAACACGTTCACCACGTCGCCCGGCGCGGCGTGGCCCCGGTTGGAGACGTCGCTTGCGTAAACCCAGACGTGTCCGGCGGCTAGGCGCTCCGCGGCGCGGCGATTGATCGATACAGTAGGCGGCAATCTTCTAGCTTACCGGGGCGGCGAGAGCGAGGCCGAAGAAAGTTTTTTTCGCCTCTGCCAGACCTCGATTCCCCAGTACCCGATACGGTACGTCAGTAATGCTCCTACGCCGATTCCCCAGTAGATTGGTTCCCATAGCGCGGCCTTTCCTTGCCAAAAAAAGTGGACTACTCCCGCAATTGCCGCAAGATAGACGAGCCGGTGAAGCTGTTGCCACCTTCGACCACCCAGCCGCTTAATGGCGGCCCGGGACGACGTGGCGGCGAGGGGTACCATAAGTCCTAAACCGATTAGCCCTGCGATAAAGAAACGCCGCGTTGTAACATCCTCCCAGAGGATCTCTCGGTTCCATTGCGCGTCGATCGCATAGTAATGCAACGCGTGTAAGCAACCGTAGAAAAACGCAAATAGTCCAATCATTCTGCGAAAGCGAATCAGCCCGCTTTGACCGGGAAGACGCCGTAGCGGAGTGATGCACAGGACGCCGACCAGAAACCGCAGCGTCCAATCGCCGGTGAAGCGAGCCACCGTCTCAATCCGATTGATTCCCAGTTGGTTGTGCTCCCAGCGCCACGCCAGGCCCAGTAGCGGCAATAAGCAGATAGCGAACAACACCCCTTTAGTCCAACGATGATTCCAGATCTTATTCACACTTCGCTCCTCACAGCCGACAAGAACAATCGAGATTCATTTTTCAATATGCCTGCGCGACTTCCCATTCTCATTCTCCTGCTGGTCTTGCTGAGCGCTTCGTGTCAGCGAAAGACGGGCGAGAGCGGGACGTCAAAAAATCGAGTTATGCCGACCGCGGCCGTCGCGCCCAGCAAAGTGACCCCCGGAAGTCGGCCCGTTCACCCCTACTCGATTGTATCGGGTGGCGTTTCCACTCCAGAAGAGATGGCTAACGCCGTCAAGAGCGACGAAGTGGTTCGCGAGCATTATGCGGGTTTGCTTCCTGCGAGCTTCAAGGTGGAAAAACTCCCAGCGGACCGGCAGGGCTACGTATCCTACCGGATCCGGGATAAGGTTTTCTGGACCAAGCGAATGATGACGCTAAAGCGGGGCGAGGTCGTCTTGACGGACGGAGCAACAATGATTCGCGGCCGCTGCGGGAATCGAGTTTCCGCGATCCCGATGGGGCCGGTCGCCGTCGATGGGGATGAGCCGGAGGAGATCGTCCTGGACTCGTTTCAGGAGGAGCGACTGCTGGCCGGCATTCCACCGGTACCCGAGGCAAGCCCGGTTGGCGGTACGCTGACGTTCACGCGTTATCCAGAGGCTTCCGATCCCGACTCGCTGCTCGTTTCCCCTGGTTCCTCGTATGGGCTCATCGTGGAGCCGTCCAACATCGCCCCACTCGGCGTCATTCTTGGTACAGCGGGTGGCGGCGGTGGCACCGGTGGCGGGGGCGGCGGCACGTTCAGCGGGGGCGGAATTATTACTGGCCCACCCATCCCAGTTGGGCCGTTCGCCCCCGCGTCGCTGCCGTATCTGACCGCCTACGTCCCGCCGGCGCTCTCCCCCATCCTGCCGCCTACCGGCCCCTACGGAACACCGCAGCCCTATCTTCCAGAGCGCCCGAGCCTGCCCCCGACAAGTATCGTCGTGCCACCGATTCCGACTCCATCGTCATTCCCTCAGCCTCCGACGCTCCCCCCGGTCGCGCCCCCCTTGACACCGCCGGAAACGCCGGTAGGACCGCCTGTTACCGTTCCTCCCGAGCCACCGTCGGGACCGCCGCCGGGTCCCCCGCCGACGGTCCCTCCGGGCTCCTCCTCGCCACCCCCGTTCAGTCCGCCTTTAGTGCTGGA